>JAWOGY010000088.1:0-18833 GCA_046496425.1 Vicinamibacterales bacterium | reverse complement strand
ACAGTAGGAAGAAGCAAGAATCCAGAAGCAAGAAGAAAGGCCCGTCCCGCCTGGTTCCGCCTTCTTGCTTCTGACAATCGTCAGTGGGCCCTTCTTGCTTCTGTCTTCTGACAATCGTCAGTGGGCCCTCCTTGCTGCTTGCTTCTTCTCCTACGCGTGTATCGCCGCCCCATGCACTGCATGGGCGGCCTCGCCCACCGCCTCCGACATGGTCGGGTGCGCGTGAATCGTCCGGATGAGCTCCTCGACGGTAATCTCCATCCGCAGCGCGAGCGTGGCCTCGGCCACCAGCTCCGTCGCGCGCGAGCCGATGATGTGGATGCCGAGTATCTCGTCGTACTTCTTCTCGGCCACGATCTTCACCAGGCCCTCGGTCTCGTTCGCAATCCGGGCCCGCCCCAGGATGCCGAAGTTGAACGTGCCCACCCGCACGTCGTACCCGCGTTCCCTGGCCTGCTTCTCGGTCAAGCCGACGCTGCCGATCTCGGGATCGCAGTAGGTGCACTTGGGCACGTGATCGTAGTTGATCGGGTGGAAGTCCTTTCCGGCCAGCCGCTCGGCCAGGGCGATGCCCTCGGCCGTGGACAGGTGCGCCAGCTGCGGGTGCCCCGGCTTCCCGAAGCTGATGACGTCGCCGACCGCCGACACGTTCGGGACGCTCGTCCGGAACTGCTCGTCGACGACGATGTAGCCCTTGTCCATCCTGATGCCGGCTTCCTCGGCTCCGAGGCCCGTCGTCACGGGCCCGCGGCCCGTCGCGACCAGCAGGTATTCCGCCTTGAAGGTCTGGTCCTTCCCGTCCGGCATCTTCGCGTCGATCTCGACGCCCGCGGCCAGCGCCCGCGCCGCGGTCACCGTCGTCGACGTGTGGAACGCGATGCCCTGCTTTTTGAACGACTTCTCGAGCTCGAGGGAGATCGTGTCGTCCTCGAGCGGCACCAGGTGCGGCAGCAGCTCGATGACCGTCACCTCGCTGCCGAAGCGCTTGAACAGCGTGGCGAACTCGACGCCGATCGGTCCGCTGCCGAGCACCACGATCGACGCCGGCACGGTCCGCATCGCGATCGCCTCGTCGCTCGTGATGATGCGCGTGCGGTCAAGCTCGATGCCGGGCACGCTGCGGGCGTACGAACCGGTGGCGACGACAATCTCCTTCGCCGTCAGCGTCTGCTTCTCGTCGCCGGTGACCTCCACCGTGCCCGGTCCAGCGAGCCTGGCGCTGCCCTTGATCCAGGTGATCTTGTTCTTCTTGAAGAGGAACTCGACGCCGCGCGTGATGATGGTGACGATCTTGTCCTTGCGGTTCTGCACCTGCTCCATGTCGATGCGCACCGGCTGGTCGCCGAGGATGAGCCCCCATTCCTTCGACGCCTGCGCGATTTTCAGCGCGTGCGCGTGCTCGAGCAGGGCCTTCGTGGGGATGCACCCCCAGTTCAGGCAGGTGCCGCCCAGGGTCTTGTACCGATCCACCACGGCAACGTTGAGGCCGAGCTGCGCCGCCCGGATCGCGGTCGGGTAGCCGCCGGTGCCGGCCCCGATGATGATGACGTCGAACGCGTTCGCCACGGGTGGTTCTCCTGGAAAAAGCCGTCAGTGGATCTTGAGGCGGGCGGCCCGCATCGCCTCGCCGGCCGGCGCGTACTCGGGCGCGATCGCGAGCGACTCGCGGAAGCACTCCATCGCCCGGCCGAAGCAGTCCATCGCGGCGTAGGCGCGGCCGAGGTTGAACCACGGGAAGTGGTAGCTCTCGTACCGGCCCGCGCCAAGCGCCCGCTCCAGCCACGGGATGGCTTCGTCGTGCTTGCCCTGCTCGATCAGGTACGCGCCGAGGTCGTTGTAGGCGTTTCCGAACTCCGGGTCGACCTCGATGGCCTTCTGGCACTCCTGGATGGCGTCGTCGAGGCGGCCCTCGAAGGAGTAGGTCCACGCCAGGAACGTATGGGCCTCGGCCGTCGGGAACAGTCCGATCGACGCTTCGTAGAGCGCGGCCGCTTCGTCGAGCTCGCCGCTCATCTGGTGCTCGTAGCCCTGCTGGAAGAGTTGCAGGGCCCTGTCGAGCAGCGCGTTCCGGGGGGAGTGTTCGCCGGCCATTCGCAAGCCTCACGTTACCGGCTGCGTCGCGAGACTGTCAACCGTGCGCACGCAAGCCTGCGGCCTTGCCGCGGATGCCGCGCGGCGCCTACAATCAGCCGGGTTTCTCGCCCGCGGCCGGAAAGGACGGGACCGGTGGCTCCTGGCTCCAAGACAGTGCTCGTTGTCGACGATGACGAGGGCATGCGCGACACGCTGACCGCGATCCTGCGGCGCGAGTACCGCGTGCTGCGCGCGTCGACGGGCGAGAGCGGGCTGGCCATTCTCGACCGCGAGAACGTGGACGTGGTGCTGCTCGACGTCCGGATGCCCGGCATCGGCGGCTTCGAGGTGCTCCGGCAGATCAAGGAGTCGCAGCGCCTGGTCGAGGTCATCATGATCTCGGCCATCAACGAGGTCGAAACGGCCGTCCGCGCGATGAAGCTCGGCGCCTACCACTACATCACCAAGGACTTCGAGTACGACGCCGTCATGTCGCTCGTCCGCAACGCCTCCGATCGCACGGACCTGCACCGCAAGGTGATGTCGCTCTGCGCCCAGGTGGCCGACGAGCGCGAGCGGCCCTTCGTGACCGGGCCGAGCCGGAGCATGCGCGAGGTCCTCGATCTCGTGCGCAAAGTGGCCGGGCTGGACGCCACGGTGCTCATCCTGGGCGAGAGCGGGACCGGCAAGGAACTGCTCGCGCGGATGATCCACCGCGAGTCCGGGCGTGCCGACGGCCCCTTCATGCCCGTGAACCTGGCGGCCATCCCCTCGGAACTGGTGGAATCGGCGCTCTTCGGGCACGAAAAAGGATCGTTCACCGGCGCCGTGCGCCAGCAACTCGGCAAGTTCGAACTGGCCGACGGGGGCACGCTGTTTCTCGACGAGATCGGCGAGCTGAAGCCGGAGGTCCAGGCCAAGCTGCTCCGGGCGACCCAGGAGTCGGAGATCGAGCGCGTCGGCGGCAGTCACCCCATCCGCGTCGACCTGCGGATCATCGCGGCCACCAACGTGGACCTCGAAAAGGCCGTGCGCGAGGGGCGGTTCCGCGAGGACCTCTACTACCGCATCAACGTCATCCCGATGAAGGTGCCGCCGCTGCGCGAGCGGACAGAGGACCTCGCGGCCCTCGTGCCGTTCTTCATCGGCCGCTACAACGCCAAGTTCAGGAAGAAGGTCCTCGGCGTCGAAAGCTCCGCCCTGGAGGTGCTCGCCGCCTACCCGTGGCCGGGCAACATCCGCGAACTCGAGAACCTGATGGAGCGCCTCGTCGCCGTGAGCGACGCCGAGTGGATTCGCGACGAAGACCTGCCTTACGAGTACCACCTGGCGAGGCTCGCCAGGCCGGAGGGGGACACCGAGGGCCTGTTCGAGCGCGCCTGCGAAATGTTCGAGCGGAACTTCATCCTGAAGGCCCTCGAGCAGGCACGGTGGAACGTGACCGCCACGGCGCGCAACCTGGGCGTGCCGCTGAGCACGCTCAAGTTCAAGATGGACCGCCTCGACATCCGCGAAATCGCCCGCAAGCTGAGAAGCGCCGGCCCCCTCTGAGTCGGTCTGAGTTGGGGTCAGAGTCGGATCTGACCCCAACTGGACGTGTTGCAGAATCTGCAACAGGTGCCTCGTTCTGACGTGGCAATTTCTGCCACGTGTCTCTATTCAGGACAGTCCCGCCACATGGCGTGATCGGGCCGCGCGACGCCGGTGTCCGGCCCCGCCGAAACTGCCCTATCTCCCCATCCGACAACGAGTAGCCGCGGAGGCTGCGGCCGGACCCGAGCGCCCCGGGGCGCTCGGATCGGGCCGTGCCCGGCGCGCGCCGCCGACGGAACACCCCTTGCTATTCCAGATACCGGAGCCAGAAGGAGAGCGATGCGACCGTCCGCCTTCAACGTCCGTGTGCCGCTGCCGAACGGAGAGGTGTTCCTGATGAACACCCTCACCGACGCCCAGGCGGTGGTGTCGACAGACGTCGTGGCCCTGCTCGACAGGCTGGACGCCGGCGAGGCGGCCGGTCACGTCGGGGTCCAGGACGAGCACGACGCGCTCGAGACGCTGGCCAGAAACGGGTTCCTCGTCCGCCACCTCGCATCCGAGCGCGCGGCCCTCGAGTCGTACTTCGCGGAGTTCCGCGAGGACCCATCGCAGCTGCGCATCACCATCCTCACGACGCTCCAGTGCAACTTCGCCTGCGACTACTGCTACCAGGGCGAGCACGCCGACTTCGGCAGGCCGGCCGAGCGGATGTCGATCGCCACGGCCACCGAGGTCGCATCCTGGGTTGCGGCGCAGGTCGAGGAGGTGCGGCCGAGCCGCCTCGTGCTCACCTTCTTCGGAGGCGAGCCGCTCTTGAACGTCCCGGCGATGCTCGAAATCGCCGGCCGCTCCTCGAAGCACGCCGCGTCGCTCGGCGTCACGCAGATGGTCAACATCATCACCAACGGCCTCCTGCTCACGCCCCGCATCGTCGAGTGCATGCTGCCCCTGGGCCTGACCGGCGTGAAGGTCACGCTCGACGGCGATCGCGAGACCCACGACCGGATGCGCCCGCTGCGCGGAGGCCAGGGCACCTTCGACCGGATCATCGAGAACGTCCGTCGCGTGGCGCCGCTTGTGCCCGTCACCATCGGCGGCAATTTCGACCTGGACACGGCCGACCGCTACCCGGCGCTGCTCGATTTCCTGAAAGAGCAGGACTTCTGCGGGCGGATCTCCAAGGTGGTCTTCAAGCCGCTCATCAAGCCGGCGACTCCGGCCCGTCCGGCAGCCGCCATCGCGCTGAGGCCGGCCGAGTTCAACCGGCGGCCGCTCAACGGCGGCTGCATGACCGCCGCCGGGCCTTCGACCGGCCGTTCGGGCACCCCGATGGCCGGGTCGCCGTGCGACAGGTGCGACCTCCTCGACGACAAGATGACGTCGCTGCGCAAGGAAACCGAGCGGCGGGGGTTCCCGACGCCGGACGGCCTGCACATGGGTCCGTGCGAGGTCTACCGCCGCCATTCCCACACCATCGGCCCGGACGGTTCGCTCTACGCCTGTCCCGGCTTCACGGGCGAGTTCGCGCTGTCGGTCGGTCACATCGACGGCAGGCGGCAGCCCGAGCACGACGCCGCCGCGCGCCGCTTCGAGCGCCTCGCGCCGTGGCGCCATTGCGGCGACTGCCCGTTCATTCCGGTCTGCGGCGGAGGCTGCGCGGTGGCGGCCCATGCCGAGCTTGGCGACATGGACGCGCCGTCATGTCACAAGCGGAGTCTCGAGTCGGCGCTCGCATCGCTGGCGGAGGAAGCCGCCGGCCAACAGGCAGGAGGGGTACAATGAAGATCAAGGTTCTGAAGAACGCCCACGAGGGCCCGCCGCGTGATATGTGCCCGTGGATGATTTGCGTGCCGCCGGAGAGCAGCAAGTAGGGGACGACCAACCACACTGGGATCCGGCAGACAGCCGCCTCCCCAGGCGGGCGCGAGCCTGTGCCGCCACTGGTGTGTGGCCGCGCCGGCTCACGCCGCGCCTGGCTCTTGTCGGCCTGTTGTCTGCCTTCGCTTGTACGGGCTCCACCACCGGCCCGGCCGCTCCGGAGGCCTCTCGCGAACCGATCACGCTGACGATCGGCGTCCCGCAGAGCCGCCAACTCGACCCGAACCACGGCGTGCCGGTACTTGCCGACAGCCTCGCCTTCGAACGCCTCACGACCAGCGACGGTGAAGGGCGCACCCGCCCGCGTCTGCTCGAGGGCTGGTCGGTGTCCGGCGACGGCCTGACGTGGCGGCTGTTTGTCCGGCCCGGCGTCAGGTTTCAGGACGGCTCGCCCCTGACCGCCGCCGACATCAAGCGCACCTTCGACGCCGTCATCGCGGTCCCGGCCAGCAGGAACCTGCGAGTGTGCCTGCCGAACGTCTCGTCGATCGCCGCCGCCAGCGACCGCGAGGCGGTCTTCACGCTCACCCGCCGGTGCTCGTATCTCCTCGATGATCTCGACCGCGCCATCAACCGCACGGCCGCCGACGGCACGACGCTCCTGGGTACGGGCGCCTTCTCCATCGCCTCATCGTCGGCCGAGGGCGTGACGCTCGAGGCCAACCGCCATTACCACGCCGGCCCGCCGGTCATCGATCGCGTCATCGTCAAGCCGTTCGACGCGCTGCGCACGGCCTGGGCCGAGATGATGCGGGGCCAGGTCGATTTCCTGTGGGAGGTCGGCCCGGAGACGGCCGAGTTCCTCAGCGATCGCACCGCGGTCGAGGTCAGGTCCTTCCTCGGCTACTATGCCTACGCGCTGATGCTGAACTCCGCGAGGCCGCCGTTCCGCCGCGCGGAGGTCAGGCAAGCGCTCAACATGGCAGTCGATCGCGCGGCGATCGTGCAGCAGGCCCTCAAGGGCCGCGGCGTCGCGGCGGACGGCCCGATCTGGCCCCGCTACTGGGCGCGCGACCCGGGCGCCCCGGCGATGCCGTTCGATCGGGCTGAGGCCGCGGCCCTCCTCCGCGCCTCGCGCCTGGGTCAGGTCGAGTTCACGTGCCTGGTGCCGGCCAACTTCTCCATTCTCGAACGCATGGCGCTGCTCGTGCAGCAACAGCTGGGAGAGGTCAACGTCCGGATGCGGCTGGAATCGCTGCCGCCCGACGACTTCAACCGGCGTATCCTTTCGGGTCGGTTCGACGCGGTGATGCTGTCGATCCTCGGCGGCCCAAGCCCGACGGTGTTCCACCGTTTCTGGCACTCCGCCGGCGAGGTGAAACGCTGGAACTTCTGGGGCTATGGCAACGGGCGCGTCGACGCAGCATTGGACGCGGCGCTCGACGCCGTCAGCGACCGGGAATTCAGCGACGCCATCCGGCGGTTCGAGACGGCGGTGCGGGACGATCCGCCGGCGGTGTTCCTCGCCTGGAACCGGACGGTGCAGGCCGTCAGCCGCCGTTTCGTGGTGCCGGCCGACGACGCCGAGCGCGACGCGATTTACATGCTCAACCGCTGGCAACTCCGCCCACCCGGGGGCGCGGCCCGATGAGGACGCTGCGCGTCCGCTTCGCCGCGATGCTGGCCACGGCAGCCGTGGTGCCGCTGCTGACCTACGGGGCCGTGTCCGTGTACTCCCTGCGCGAGGGCACGCGGCGTACCGTGACGGACGGCAACCTGAACGTCGCCCGCCAGGTGGGCGAACAGGTCCGCCGCTACATCTCGACCAATCTCCAGATCCTGCACGCGCTCGCCGCGCACATCGACAACGCCGGCCTGAGCCCCGATCAGCAGGACCGGATCTTCAAGAACTACGTCCTCCGGTTCCCGGAATTCCGGGAACTGACGGCGTTTGACGCGGCGGGCCGTCACGTCGCGACCAGCCGCATCGGCGCACCGGCCGTCGCGGTTCCCATAGACGATGCAACGGAACTCTACGGCGTGCGCATGTCGCCGGTCTTCGTCGACAACGACCTCCTGCCGACGGCGCTGGTGGCCGCGCCCATCGGCCGCGCCGGACGCGACGCCGGGTGGCTCGTGGGCGAGTTCAGCATCGAGGAACTCTGGCGGCTGACCGATCGCATCCGCGTGGGCACGGCCGGATACACGATGGTGATCAGCCCGCGGGGCGAACTGCTGGCGCACGGCAATCCAGAGGAGCGGTCGGCGGTGGCGCGCGGCCAGAGCCTGGCGTCAGACCCCGTGGTGATCGCGCTCCGATCGGCCGCCCCCGGCACGCCCGTGGTGCGGGAGCGCCCGGCCGGAAACGGCGTGCCGATGGTCGCGGTGGGCGTTCGCGTGCCCGATCTCGGCTGGATGGTACTCGTCGAGCAGCCAGCCACGGAGGCCTATGCCACGGCGCGCCGCCACGAGCGCGCGCTCATTGCCGCGATCAGCCTGGCCCTGCTCGTCATGCTGCTCGCGGGCCTTGTCTGGGGCCGTTCGTTCATCCAGCCCATCCAGGAGCTCATACGCGGCACGGAGGCGATTGCCGGCGGGCACCTCGACGAGCGCGTCCGCATCAGGTCGAAGTCGGAGATCGGCCGCCTCGGCGAGGCGTTCAACCGGATGGCGGGCCGCCTGGGCGACCTCCAGGAGGATGTCCGGAAGCAGGAGCGTCACGCCGTGTTCGGCCGCGTGGCCGCGGGGCTGGTCCACGATCTGTCGCACCCGTTCAAGAACGTCCAGAACAACTGCCGGCTCGTCGTGAAGATGCACGACGACCCGGAGTACCTGGAGCTGTTCAAGCGCACCATCGAGCGCGAATTCGCCCAGATCAAGCGGGTGTTCGAGGACCTGCGCAACATCGCGCGGCCGATGCCGATGGAGCGCTTCCCGCTCGACCTCAACAGGCTGGCGGGCGACGTGGCCGAGTCGATGCGGGCCAACGCCGGGGCCGCCGGGCTGACCATCGGGCTGGAACTCGAGCCGCACGCGCTTCACGTCGAAGGCGACGTGTTCGCGCTCAGCCGCGTCTGCCGCAACCTCGTGATGAACGCCATCGAGGCCACCGCGCCGAACGGGCGCGTGACCATCGGCACGGCGGCCGCGGAGGGCCGCGCCCTGCTGCGCGTCTCGGACACGGGCTGCGGCATCCCGGCCGATCGCATCGAGACGATGTTCGAAAACTTCAACACGACCAAGCGCCAGGGGCTGGGCCTGGGCCTCGCGATCACGAAGAAGATCGTGGACCAGTCGGGCGGGACCATCGCGGCCACGAGCGAGGTTGGTGCCGGCACCACCTTCGTCGTGTCGCTTGCACGGATCCCCGAGCCGGCGGCAGAACTCCGCGGCGAAGCTGGCAGCTAGGGGTCGGAGCGGCCGGCCCCCGCGCACGCGGGGACCGGTCGCGCTCGCTACTTGGTCGGAAGGACGGCGTCCTTCAGCTGCTTGACGACGCGGGCCTTGACCACGGTCTTGGCCGGGATCTTGATCGCCTCGCCGGTCGCCGGGTTGCGGCCCATCCGGGCCTTGCGCTTCTGGACCACCAGCTTCACCATGCCGGGCAGCACGAACTCGCCCGACCGCTTCAGCTCCTTCTCCGAGAGCATCGCCAGCTCGTCGAAGAACTCGCGCGCCTGGACGCGCTTCATCTCGAAGCGGTCCGCGAAGTGCGCGAACAGTTCCGACTTGCCCATCCTGCGGGCCTCTACCATCTTCTATCTCCTCGAAACCACGCGCAGTCACTACAACCGCGAGCCAGCCGCGCGCGCAGGCGGCAGACCCCGGATTGAAAGCGGAAGTTGATGAATGCTAGCTCGCGGTTCCTCCACTGTCAATCGCCAGAATCGCCGGGAACCGGCCATTTTCGGCCTTCAAATGATAAGATCCGACACGATGTCAAGCGCGAACATCGAGACGTTCCCGAACCCGAAGCCGGGACGGGATTACGAGATTGCCATCTCCGCGCCCGAGTTCACGTCGGTCTGCCCGATCACCGGCCAGCCGGATTTCGGCGAGATCCGGATCACGTACGTCCCCGACGAGCGTTGTATCGAGTTGAAATCGCTGAAGTTGTACATCTTCAGCTACCGCCAGCGCGGCATCTTCTACGAGGCGGCCACCAACCAGATTCTCGACGACCTGGTGGAGGCCTGCCAGCCGCGGCGGATGACCGTTGTCGGCGATTTCACGCCGCGCGGCGGCGTCAGCACCCGCGTGACCGCCACCCACACGAAATCATGACCGGCGGCGAGCCGTTCGCGCTCCCCATCGACGGCACGCTCGACCTGCACGCCTTTTCGCCGCGCGATGTGAAGTCGGTCGTGGCGGAGTACGTTACGGAAGCGCACGCCCGCGGCCTGAAGGAGATCCGGGTCGTTCACGGGCGCGGCACCGGCGTGCTGCGCGGAATCGTTCAGGCCGCGCTCGAGGCGCACCCGCTGGTCGAAGCGTTCTGGGACGACACCGATGCGCACCTGGGCGCGACGGGGGCACGGCTCACGGGCTAGGGGCTAGGGGCTAGGGGCTAGGGATAAGACAATGTCACGCTGCAGGTCTGTCATCAATGTCACGCTGATACTTGGTCTGCTTGTCCTTCTGCCGTTGGGCGCGGCGGCGCAGGTGCCGACGCCGGAGGCGTTCTTCGGCTTCAAGATGGGCGCCGACGGCAAACTCGCCGACTGGCCGTCGATCAGCAGGTATTTCGAGACGGTGGCCGCCGCGTCGCCGCGCGTCGAACTGGTCGACGTCGGCCCCACAACCGAGGGCCGGCGCATTATCGGCGCGATCATCAGCTCGATTGACAACATCCGGAACCTGCCCACCCTGCAGATCGACAACCGGCTGCTCGCCGACCCGCGGAAGCTGGCGAACGAGCGCGAGGTGCAGGCGATCATGACCGGGGCGAAGGCGGTGGTCGCCATCGGCTGCAGCATCCACGCCAGCGAGATCGGCGCCACGCAGTCGGCCAACGATCTGCTCTACGAGCTCGCCACGGCCGACGACGAACGCACGGTCGGGATGCTCGACCGCGTCGTGGTGATTCTCATCCCGTCGCTCAACCCGGACGGCCACGTCCTCGTGACGGACTGGCACAGGAAGATGCAGGGCACGCCGTTTGACGGCGGCCAGATGCCGTGGTCGTACCACAAGTACGTCGGCCACGACATCAACCGCGACGCCTTCATGCTGAACATGACCGAGAACCGCAGCCTCGCGCGGTTCTTCTCGCGCGAATGGCACCCGCAGGTGTTTCTCGCCATGCACCAGATGGGCAGCAACGGCCCGAGGTTCTTCGTGCCGCCGAACTACGACCCCATCGACACGAACCAGGACCCGCTCATCTGGCGCGAGGCGGCGCTGCTCGGCAGCGCGATGGCCCTCGAACTCGAGAGCCAGGGAAAGTCGGGCGTGGTCTCGAACGCCATGTACGACTACTACTGGCCCGGCTACGAGGACTCCGCGCCGCTCGGCCGGAACACGGTGTGCCTGCTCACGGAAGTGGCTTCCGCGCGGCTCGCGAACCCGATCGAGGTGGCCGCGAAGGATCTGCGCGGCGCCGCGCGCGGACTCCCGCAGTACGCGCCGCAGATCAACTTTCCCAATCCGTGGCCCGGCGGCACCTGGCGCCTCGGCGACATCGTCGACTACAACCTGGCGGCCATGCGGGGCCTGCTGCGGGCCGCGTCGCGCTACCAGTCCGAGCTGCTGCTGAACTTCCACGCGATGGGCCGCCGGTCAATCGAGCGCGGCACGAAGGAAGGCCCCTACGCCTTCGCCATCCCTCCGGACCAGCACGATCCGGCGGCCGCGAACACGCTGGTCAATCTCCTCGTGGACGGCGGTGTCGAGGTGCAGCAGGTGTCGGAGCCGTTCAAGGTGGGCGACACGGTGTATCCGGTCGGCACGGCGTTCGTCATGATGGCGCAGCCGTTCAGGGCCTACGCGAAGAGCCTGCTCGAGGTGCAGCAGTACCCCGCGCGGAGGCTCGGCGGCTCCGCGGCGCCCGAGCGGCCATACGACGTGGCCGGGTGGACGCTGCCCTACCAGATGGGCGTCCGCGTCGACCGCCTCGAGCAGGCGTTCGAGGTGCCGCTCGTCTCCCGCATCGATAGGGCGACAACGGCGCCGGCGTGGCCCCTCGGGTATCCGCGGCCGGACTACTACCTGGTCGACGCGCGCGGCACCGCCGGGGCGCTGGCCGCGAACAGGCTTCTCGCCTCCGGCCTGCGCGTCGAGTGGACGAGCGGGAGCGTGTCCCAGGACGGATTCACGTACCCCCCGGGCACGCTCATCGTGCGGCCCGTCGCCGACGCGCGCGCACACGTCGAACGCCTCGGCCGCGAGATGGGGATGCGCGTGTTCGGCGCGCGCGGGAGAGTGCCCGCGTCAACCGCGCTGTCCCGGGCGCGCGTCGGCCTGTACCGGCCGTGGAACGACGCGATTGACGAGGGCTGGACGCGCTGGCTGTTCGAGCAGTACGAGGTCCCCTTCAAGACGCTGCGCGACGCCGAGGTGCGCGCGGGAAGCCTGCGATCGAGCTTCGACGTCGTCGTGCTGCCGGGCATTGCCGCCCGGCGGCTCATCGACGGCAACCGCAAGGGCGCGCTGCCGGACGAGTACGTCGGCGGCCTCGGCGAGGCGGGCGTCGCCGCGCTCAAAGCGTTCGTGGAGGCTGGCGGAACCCTGGTGTGCATCGACGGCTCGGCGCAGTTGGCCATCGACGCGCTCGGACTGCCAGTCAAGAACGCGGTCGCCGGCCTTCCCGCGGAGCAGTTCTTCTGCCCCGGATCGATTGTCCGGCTCGACATCGATGCGTCGCAGCCGATCGGGTTCGGCATGCTGCCGCAGAACGCGGCGTTCTTCTCGTTCAGCTCGGCGTACGACGTCACGCCCGGACCCGACATGCGGGTCGTCGCCCGCTACGGCGCCAAGGACATCCTGATGAGCGGGTGGCTCGAGGGCGAGCAGGCCATCGCCGGGCGCGCGGCGGTGGTCGAGGCCCGGGCCGGCCTCGGGCGCGCCGTGCTCATCGGTTTCCGCGCCCAGCATCGCGGCCAGTCGATGGCGACGTTCAGACTCCTATTCAACGCTATCCTGACTGCCAGCACCGGATCGCAGCGATAGCGTTGAGGTTGTCAGTAGTAAGTAGCCAGTAGCCAGTAGCCAGTATTCAGTAGAAATGCCCGGGAGCTGTGCGGCGTCTCGCTCTACTGGCTACTGACTACTGACTACTGGCTACTGTCACTGTCCCTAACCATTTCCCCTCCCCATCGTCTAATCACTTGAATGGAGGCCAGCGACCTGGCAGTCGTCGCCCGGGTGAAGGCCGGCGACCACGATGCCTTCAGGCACCTCGTGGAGCGCCACAGCCGGAGTGTCTTCCGGCTGGCGTATCGCCTGACCGGCCACGAGCAGGACGCCGAGGACGTGGTGCAGGAGACGTTTCTGCGGGCGTTTCGTGAGATCAGGCGCTTCGAGGCGCGGTCGTCGTTTGCGACCTGGCTCTACCGGATCACCGTGAACTGCTCCCACGATCTTCTGAGGCACCGCCCGAGGGCAGGCGCCAGGCCGTCCCTGGACGATCCCGGCCTGAGGGTCGCCGACGAACTGGCCGACCCTTCGGCGGCGGCGGACCCGCTGCGCGAGCTGACGAGCCGGCGCATCGACGAGCGCGTGCGGGCGGCGATGACGGGGTTGAGCGACCAGGAGCGATCGGCCTTCGTGATGCGCCACTACGAGGGCCTCTCGATCGAGGAGATCGGCGGCGTGCTGAACCTGAAAGCCAGCGCCGCCAAGCACAGCATCTTCCGCGCCGTGCAGAAACTGAGGCGCTCGCTGGAGCCGCTGGGGGAGTTGAGGCCGTGACCCACCTCGCGGATGAAGAAATGGTGATGCACTACTACGGGGACGCAGACGACCCGGGTCGGGCGGACGCGCACCTGGCCGAGTGCGAGGAATGCCGTCTCCGGTTCGAGGAACTGTCGAAGGCCCTCCGGGCCATGACGGCGATCGACGTGCCGGAGCGGGACGAGTCGTACGGGGCCGCGGTCTGGGCCCGGCTGCAGCCCCGCCTCGAGTCGGATCGGGAACGCCAGCCGTGGTGGCGGCCGCTCGCGGCGGCCATGACGTGGCCGCGCCTGGCGATGGGAGGCGCGATTGCCGTCTTGCTCGTGGCCGCGTTCGTCGCGGGCCGGTCGTCGGTTCAGCCGCCGGCGCAGCCGGACACGATGCGCGCCGAGGCGCCGTCGGACGATGCTCGCGAACGGGTGCTTCTCGCGGCGGTCGGCAGCCATCTCGATCGGTCCCGCGTGGTGCTGACCGAGATCGCGCATCGCAACGGCGGCGGCGCGTCGGACATCTCACCCGAGCGCGCCACGGCCGCCGACCTGGTGGCCGACAATCGCCTCTACCGGCAGGCTGCCGTGCGAAACGGCGATGCGGCCGTCGCCGCCGTGCTGGAAGACCTCGAGCGCATGCTCGTGGAGATCGCCAGCAGCCCGAGCCCGGCCTCTCACGACGACCTCGCGCGCTGGCGCGAGCAGATTCAGACCAAGGGACTGTTGTTCAAGGTCACGGTGATGGGGTCGCGCGTCCGGGAGCGTCAGCAGGACGCCGTCCCGCCGCGCCCTCCCACGAAGACCTCAACCTGATGGATCAAGCCATGAAGCACATTAGCTGTATCGCGTTCACGCTGGCCGCTTTCGCCCTCGCTGGCTCCGCGGCCTTCGCCCAGGGCACGTCAACGCAGACGACCACCAGTACGATCACGTCGCCGCAGACGACGCCGCAGACCGCCGAGCAGCGCGAGAAGGCGAGGCTCGAAGCCGAGGCGGTGAAGAAGACCCTCGCGGCCCACCAGGCTACGGTCGACCAGGCCCGAAAGGACATCGAGCGGGCGCAGACGGACGGGGAGCGGGCGCGGAAACTGGCCCAGCAGGAGGCCAACAAGGACGTGACCGCGGAAATCGCGAAGGTCCAGGAAGCGCTCAAGGAGGCCCAACGCGAGATAGAGCTTTACGCGAAGGGCACCGCGGCGCTCGACACGGCCCGCTACGAGAAGGCCCTCGAGGCCTTCGCGGAGGCTGCCGCGCTCAAAGGCCTGAAGGCGGACAGCGCGCTCTACTGGAAGGCGTTCTCCGAGTACAAGATCCAGGCCATGCAGGCCGCGCTCGAATCGCTGAAGGGTATCCAGAAGAACTTTCCCGACAGCCGCTGGCTCGAGCAGGCCCTCGCCCTCGAACTCGAAGTGAAAGGCGCCATGGGCAAGCCCGTTTCCCCGGGCGCGACGCCCGACGAGGAGCTCAAGCTGCTCGCCCTGAACAGCCTCCTCGACACCGATGCCGATCAGGCGCTGCCCATGCTGGAGAAGATGATCAACGGACAGCAGTCGGTGCGCCTCAAGAAGCGGGCGCTGTTCGTGCTGAGCCAGAGCAAGTCGCCGAAGGCGCGCGAGGTCCTGGCGTCGGTCGCGAAGGGTTCGTCGGATCCGGAGCTCCAACTCGAGGCGCTGGTCTACCTGCAGATGTTCGGAGGCGCCGAAGAGAAGAAGCTGCTTGCCGACGTCTATAGCTCGTCGAAGGACCGGGACGTGAAGGTGAGAGTCATCGACGCGCTCTCCACGCAGGGGGACGCCAGGACGCTCGTCGACATGGCGCGCAAGGAAACCGACCCGGCAATGCGCAAGCGGATCGTCGAGCGCCTGAGCCGCATGAAGGCGAAAGAGGCGACCGATTACATGCTGGAGATCATCAACAAGTAGTCAGGGGCTAGGGACTAGGCGCTGGGCGCTAGTCCGACGCGGCTATCGCCGCGTGGGTGGCAGTTCAATAGCGAATCTGACTAGCCCCTAGCGCCTAGTCCCTAGCCCCTACTTCGTCCACCTCCCCATCCACTCCAGAAACGTCCGGTACCAGAGCGCCGCGTTCTGCGGCTTGTTGATCCAGTGCCCCTCGTCGGGGAACACGAGCAGGCGCGACGGGACCCCCTGCCGCTGCAGCGTCGTGAACAGCTGCAGCCCCTCGCCCACCGGCACGCGGTAGTCGATCTCGCCGTGCGTCACGAGCGTGGGCGTCTTGAAGTTCTTCGCGTAGGTGTGCGGCGACCACTTCGCGTACCCGTCGGGGTTGGTCCAGGGCGTGCCTCCGAGGTCCCACTCCGGGAACCACAGCTCCTCGGTCACCCCGTACATGCTCGTCAGGTTGAACACGCCGGCGTGCGAGACGAGCGCCTTGAAGCGGTCGGTGTGGCCGAGGAACCAGTTCATCATGTAGCCGCCGTACGACGCGCCCGCGGCCACCTTGCGTGAGGCGTCGACATAGGGCAGCTTCTCGGCGTAGTCGACGCCCTTCATCAGGTCCTCGAAAACCTTGCCGCCCCAGTCGTTGCTGATTTCGTCGGTGAACTTCTGGCCGAACCCCGTCGAGCCGCGCGGGTTCGGCATGAACACCACGTACCCGGCCGACGCGAACACCTGGGCGTTCCAGCGGTACGTCCAGCCGTCGTTCCACGCGCCCTGCGGCCCGCCGTGCACGAGGTACATCAGCGGGTACTTCACGCCGTCCTTGAACGTGTTCGGCTTCACGACCCACGCCTGCACCGGCGTACCGCCCGCGCCCGCGAACGTCACGCTTTCGGCGGGCTTCAGCGCGAACGTCGCCAGCAACCCGGCGTTGATCGTCGTGACGGCCGCCACTCCCGATCCGTCGGCGTTCGCCCGGAAGATTTCGGCGGGCGCCGTGAGCGACGCGCGCGAAAAGACGATCGTCTTCCCGTCGGGCGTCACCTGGACGTCGCCGTTCGTGCCGTCTCTCAGCACGAGCCTGGGCGGCCCGCCGGCGAGTTCGATCCGGTAGACGCGCCCCTGCCCGTCCTCCTCGGCGCCCGCGTAGACGGCCTTCGAGTCGGGCGTGAACGTCCAGCCGTCCACCGCGCGGTCCCAGTCGGCGGTCAGCACCCGGCGTGCGCCCGATGCGCGGTCCAGGAGGTTCAGCGTCCACCGGTCCGCTTCGAAACCCGCGCGGGCCTGTGACCGCCACGTCAGGTACTTGCCGTCGGGAGAGTACTGCGGCCCCCCGTCCGCGCCCGGGGCCGTCGTCACCTGCTTCGGCTGCGCACTGGCGGCCGTCAGGTCGAGGGTGAAGATGTCGCTGTTGGTGCTCGTCGCCTCGACCTTGTCGGTCTTCTTGGCGTAGGCGATCTCCTTCGAGTCGGGCGAGAACGCGTAGTCCTCGGGGCCGCCCAGCGAGAACGGCGGCACGTCGGATGCCCCCGGCGTCAGGTCCCTCGGCGCGGCCGAGCCGTCGGCCGCCACCAGGAACAGGTGGCTGAAGGTCCCCTCCCTCCACGCGGTCCAGTGACGGTACATGAGGCCGTCGGCCAGGTGCGCCTTCACCTTCGACTCGTCGCGCGCCTTCAGTTCCCGCTCGTTGCACGCCGAATCCGCGCAGGCCGGAAATACCTCCGACACGAACGCGATCCACTTCCCGTCCGGCGACCACGTCAGGCCTGCCGCTCCGGTCGCCATCGTCGTCAGCTTCTTCGCCTCGCCGCCAGCCGCCGGAATGACCCAGATCTGCGGCCCGCCCTCGCGATTCGAGACGAAGGCAATCTGTTTCCCGTCCGGTGACCAGCGCGGCCGGTCCTCGGAACGTTCCGTGCCGGCGAGTTTCACCGGCGCGCCGCCCGCCACCGGCACCATCCAGATGTCGTTGTTGCGGGTGTTCGCGTCGAGGCTCACCTCCGTGACGACAAACGCGATCTTCGTCCCGTCGGGCGAGAGTTGCGGATCCGACACCCGCTTCAGTTTCAGCATCTCGTCCACGGTGAATGCCGCCGGCGCCTGTGCCCACACCAGCGGCGCGACGGCAAGCGTCAACAAGACAGCCAGAGCCAGCAAAACAGTTCTGCGGTTCATGGTTTTCCCTCGTCATTCCCGCGAAAGCGGGAATCCGACTAGCGCCCAGCGCCCAGTCCCTAGCCCCCAGGCCCCAGCCCCTGATTCGTGTCGAGAATAGCACGCCCTTTGCGTAGGAATCCTCCATCGCGCGGCCCGCGAGCGGAACACCGCGGAAAACCGCTCGGGCACGCGGGAAGGGTGGCGTTTTCTGCCACCCGCACAACCCGTGGAGGTGGCAGTTCTTGCACACAACGGTTGAACCGGGCACGCTCGTGCGGGCGCGCGGACGGCGGTGGCTGCTGCGTTCTGTCGTGCTCCATTCCGATTGCAGCGAGCTTCGCCTCGAGGCTGCCGCGGCCGGCCAGCACGGGGTCCCGGGAGGCAATCACGTCGTCCTGCTCGCGCCGTTCGACCGGCCGCAGGCGGAAACGCCGCCGGGTCGGGTTCGTCCCGTCTCGAGGCGCGCCTGGATGGCTGCCCTGCGCACCGCTATCCTCGGCCAGCGCGAGCCGGACACCCTGGTTGCGGCGGCCCGCGCCAGCCTCGACCTGCTCCCCTATCAGCTCGAACCCGCCCTGGCGGTGGTTCGTCACGGCGCACGGAGGCTGCTGCTTGCCGATGCGGTCGGTCTCGGCAAGACGATCGAAGCCGGACTCGTGCTGGCCGAGCTTCGCGCGCGCTCGGCGCTCGACCGCGCGCTCGTGCTCGCGCCGCCGGGCCTCTGCGATCAATGGTGCGCGGAGCTCTCGGACCGATTCGGAATGGAACCGCTCGTCGCCGATGCCGCGTGGCTCCGCAGCCTCCGGCCCGTGCTGCCGGCAACAGTGAACCCCTGGTCCATTCCCGGCATCCGCGTGGCATCGATCGATTTCGCCAAGCGCCCCGAGGTCCGCCGCGGTATCGAGCGCGTGCGCTGGGATTCGGTAGTGGTAGACGAGGCGCACGGCGCGGCGGGTGACAGCGAACGCAAGGCCGCCGCGCATGCGTTCGCCAGCCGGGCCCGCTTCGTCCTGCTCCTCACCGCCACACCGCACAGCGGTGACGCGCACACTTTTCGAGCGCTGTGCGGCATCGGCGCCCTCGCAGCCCGTGCCTCGTCGCCCTCCGCCCGCGGCGGCCTCATCGAGTCGGACGCCGGGGGCGATGCCGCCGCCGATCCCATCGTCTTGTTCCGGAGGAACCGCGACGAGGCCGGCATGGCCAGGAGACGCCGCGTTCACCTGCAGCGCGTTCGCGGTACCGAGGCCGAACGCGCGGTCCGCTGCCGGCTCGACGACTACATCCGGATGGTCTGGGCGCGCCGGACCGGACCTGAAGGCCGTGACGCACGGCTGGCGATGATCGTACTGCTCAAGCGGTCGTTCTCCGGGATGGGGCCGCTGCGGCGCTCGCTGCTCGCGCGACTCGAACGCCTCGGAACGACACCGGCCGCCGACAAGGTCCAGTTGCCTCTCTTCCGGGATGAGGG
>JAWOGY010000006.1:0-10147 GCA_046496425.1 Vicinamibacterales bacterium | reverse complement strand
CCAAAGCTGTGCGCCGAGGCCATCCTGTGGCTCGCAGGCGACGGCAGCGGCCGGACCACCGGCCACATCATCCCGGTGGACGGCGGACTGCCTGAAGCGTTTCTGAGGTAGACGCGCGATGACCGAGTCCGGCGCGCTGCACGTGGCCATCGACCTCGGTGCGGGCAGCGGACGCGCGCTTGTTGGCGGAGCCGGCGCCGGCGTGTTCCATCTCGTCGAGGCGCACCGGTTCCACTACGCGGCGCGTCAGGCCGCCGGGCGCCTTCGATGGGACACCGCACGCCTGATGGACGGCATCGAGACAGGCCTCCGGCATGCGCGGAACGCCGCGGCCGGCCTCGGCGCGGCAATCGCCTCGGTCGGCGTCGATTCCTGGGGCGTCGATTACGCCCTGCTCGACGAGAACGGGCGACTCGTCGAGGAGCCTGTCTGCTACCGCGACCCCCGCACGTCCGGCGTGATGGACGAGGTCGCCGCCATCGTGTCCCGCGACGAGATCTTCGCGCGCACGGGCATCCAGTTCCTGCCGCTGAACACGATCTACCAGCTGCGGGCGCACGTCGGCGACGGCCTGCCGGAGCGTGCGCGGCACCTGCTGCTCATGCCCGACCTCTGCCATCACCACCTCTGCGGATCACTGGTGTCCGAGCGCACGAACGCCTCGACCACCCAGTTGCTCGGCGCGCGGACCGGACGATGGGACGACGAGCTGTTCGCGAGGCTCGGACTGCCCCTCCATCTGATGCCCGGCATCGTGGAAGCCGGCACCGTCATCGGCGCGCTTCGCCCCGGGATCTGCCGCGATTCGGGCCTTGCGCCCGTCCCTGTCGTCGCCCCGGGGACCCACGACACGGCCAGCGCCGTCGCAGGCACACCGCTCGGGCCGGGGTGGGCCTACATCTCGTCGGGCACGTGGTCGCTGGTCGGCATCGAACGCGACGAGCCCCTGCTGTCGGCGGACGCCCTGCGCGAAGGTTTCACGAACGAGGCCGGCGTCGGCGGCACCGTGCGCCTGCTGACGAACGTCATGGGTTTGTGGCTGCTCGAGTCGTGCCGGCGGGAGTGGGAGGCCGACGGCCGGCCGCAGCCGCTCGAGACGCTGCTGGCGGCAGTCGGCCGGGTCGAGGGGCCTGCAGGCGTGATCTTCCCGGACGACCAGCGTTTCTTCGCGCCGGCGAGCATGGTGCGCGAGCTGCGTGAAGCGCTCAGGGAAACCGGCCAGCAGGCTCCTGACGACCCGGTCTCTCTGGCGAAGGTCGTCCTCGACTCGCTGGCCCTGCGCTACGCCTCGATCGTGAAGGCCATCGAGCGCGTGACCGGACGTTCCATCCCCGGCATCCACATCGTCGGCGGCGGTTCGCTGAACCGGTACCTGAACCAGGCGACGGCTGATGCGTCGGGCCGCGAGGTGCTCGCCGGGCCGGTCGAGGCGACCGCGATTGGGAACCTGCTCGTGCAGGGCATGGCCGCCGGAACCATCGGTTCGCTCGCCGACGGGCGCCGGCTCGTGGCCGGGACGTTCCCGCCGGTGCGCTTCGAGCCCCGCCGCGACCTGCGTGCGGCTACTGCGACAGCTTGAGGGTCCAGAGGGGCTGCGAGTGCAGCGCCTCGGGTAGTGCCGGCAGTTCGACCGTGATGGTGTCGCCGGTTTTGGCGAAGGGCAGGGGCCCCGGCGCGCCCAGCAGCGTGACGGACGTCGGATTCAGCGCGCCCGCGTCCTTCCAAGTGAACTGCCGGCCCGGCCAGCGCGGCAGGATCGCGTAGACACTGTTGCCCTTCTTCGTGAAGAACGCTTCGATCGCGGCCTTGCCTCCTGCCGGGGCGCCTGTGAGCTTCGACACGTCGTACGCCGAGTCGTATTCCTTGTTGTAGTCGATCGCCGGCACCGCGCCCGCGCTCCACTGCTTCGACACGGCGAACGGCCTCGTGCCGTAGATCGCCTCTCCGTTGACGTCGAGCCACGCGCCGATCTCGGCGAGCCGCTGCTCCATGATGACCGGGATGGTGCCGTCGGCGTTGGGACCGATGTCGAGCAGCAGGTTGCCGCCGCGGCTCACGATGTCGACGAGGATTGTCAGCAGCTCCCGGCCCGTGCGGTAGTGCTCGAGGCGCTCGGCGCGGTTGTAGCCGTAGGAATAGCCCATCCCGCGGCTCTCCTCCCACGGATGCCCGGTGTCGGCCATGCCCGGTGTGTACTCGGTCGTCCAGTACCCGCCGTGTTTGTGGCGGCTGTCCTTGCCCCAGCGGTCGTTGACCACGACCTCGTCCTTCACCGTCGACTCGTTGAAGAGCCAGGCGAGAAGCTCGGGGCTTCTCCATTCAGCCGAGGTCAGATCCCATTCGCCGTCCGAGAAGATGATCGACGGCTCGTAGCGGGCCACGACGTCCTTGAACTGGGGAAACATGTGTTCGGCGACGTAGCGGGCCTTGTCGGAGAGCCAAAGCGGGTTGTACCACTCGTACAGCGAGAAGTAGAACCCCATCCTCAAGCCCTTCGCGCGCACCGCCTTCGTCAATTCTCCGAGCAGGTCGCGCTTCGGGCCGATCTCGAGGGCGTTCCACGGGCGGCCCCAGGTGGCCGAGGCCTCGCGGCTCGGCCAGAGGGCGAACCCCTCATGGTGCTTCGACGTGGGGACCACGTACTTGGCACCGGAGCGGCGGAACACCTCGGCCCAGTGATTGGCGTCGAAGAGTTCGGCCGTGAAGCGGGGGGCGAAGTCCCGGTAGTCGAACTCCGCGCCGTACTGCCGGCGATGGTAGTCCCAGGTGCCCGACTGAATCGGGCTCGGCTTGCTCCCTTTGCCGCCGGTCAGCGCATTCCAGTACCACTCGGCGTACGCGAGCTTTCCCGGCAGAACCGGGGCGTACGACGGCACCGAGTAGACGCCCCAGTGAATGAAGATGCCGAACTTCGCATCCTGGAACCACGCGGGCATGGGCCGCCTGTCGAGCGACGCCCAGTCCGGTTGGTAGGGCTGGGCGCCGGCCATGCTGGCGATGCCGAAGAAGACCAGGGCCGTGATTGCCGTTCTCATCCGGGCGCTCCTCAGCAATGTCGGGATTCTCATGCAGCGGCGTGAAGACCCTTGACGAGCCATGTTAGATAGTTAACAATATGACCATGATTGTAGTCAACATCTTTGAAGCCAAGGCCAAGCTGTCCGAGTTCCTGGACATGGCCGCGCACGGCGAGCGGGTGCTGATCTGCAAGCGCAACCGCCCCATCGTCGAGTTGCATGCCGTGCAGTCCGTGCGGACCAGCCCGCGGCCTGTAGGACTCGGGCGCGGGCGCCTCACCGTGCCCCCCTCGTTCTTCGATTCGCTGCCTGAGGACGTCCTCGGCGGTTTCGAAGGCGCGTCATTGCCTGCCGCGCGGCCGAAGCGCAGCCAATGAAGCTGCTGCTGGATACCTGCACGTTTCTCTGGATCGTCGCGGATGCGCCTGAACTCTCGGCGCGAGCCCGCGACCTCTTTCAGTGCGCCGACAACGAGGTCTACCTGAGCGCCGCGTCCGCCTGGGAGATCGCCGTCAAGCACGGACTCGGCCGCCTGCCGCTGCCGGATTCACCCGACCGCTTCGTCCACGAGATGCGCGCCGCCCACGGCATCGAGAGCCTGCCCATCGACGAGGAGTCGGCGCTGCACGTTACGCGGCTCCCGGTTATCCACCGCGATCCGTTCGATCGCATGCTCGTCAGCCAGGCCATCGTCCATGGCCTGACGATCCTCACGCCCGACGCGCTCGTCACCCAGTACCCCGGCCGCACGACCTGGTAGATCGCGCAGCTACGGCAGCCCGATCTGCGCAAGCAAAGCCTGAAATCGCGGGTCGGGCCGCACGCGATCGAAGATGGGCATGAACTTGATCCAGGGGATCAGGGCGTCGCGTTCTTCGACCGAGCGCCCGAGCCACTCGAACAGCCCATCATCGTCGCCGAGGCCAAGCTGAATGCAGGCGATGCCGGACGAGGGGACGTAGGACGTCAGCGACCGGGCCACCGACGCCTCGAGGACACGGCGCGCCCGATCGAGGTCGCCGGTAACCGCCGCGGCCCATCCAACCGACTCCGCGGCCCACGGCATGCCGCCTGGCGTTGCGGCGGACGCCTCGAAGAAGGACGCGGCCTCGAGGGGCCGTCCAACGGCGGCCGTCGCGAAGCCCAGGTAGAGCAACGCCATCGGATTGCCGGGAAAGCGGGTGAGCACCTTCTGCAACTCCTCGATTGCGCGGCCGTACTGGCCGGCGAGATAGAAGGTCCATCCGACGTTCGCGTTGAGACCGGAGGACAGCGGGTCGAGCGCCTGCGCGTGCAGCGCCTCGGCGAGCGCCTCTTCGAACCGGCCCACGATGCTCAGGTAGTGAGCGGCCCAGAGATGAACCAGCGCCGAGCCGGGGTTGAGCGCGAGCGCGCGCACCAGTGCACGCTCCGCCGCCGTCCAGTCCCAGTCGTAGAACATGTGGATGAGCGCCATGGACGCGTGCGCATCGGCGAGCCCGGCATCGAGGACAAGCGCCTGGCGGGCGAGCGCCATCGCCCGGGGAAACGCGTCGTGGGGCGGCATGAATGCCCACACACCGAGAGCGCTGAACGAATCCGCCAGCCCGGAATACGCCAGCGCGAATCCCGGATCCTTCTGAATCGCTTGCTCGAACGACGCCATCGCCTTCTGAAGCTGGCCCGAGAAGCGCCGATGCCAGAAGGAACGGCCCTGGAGATACAGGAGGTACGCCTCCATGCTCGCGGTCGACGGCGTGATGACGGGCGCGCGCTCGGCCTTGACCAGCTCCACCCTGAGCGCCGCGAGCACGGACTGCGAGATCTCGTCCTGGAGGGCGAAGATGTCTTCCAGCGTCCGGTCGTACTGCTCGCACCACACGTGGAAGCCGCCGGCGGTGTCGATGAGCTGGGCCGAGATGCGCAGTCTGTCGCCGGCCTTTCGCACGCTCCCCTCGAGCACCGATCCCACGCCGAGCTGGCGCCCGATCTCCCGCACGTCGGTGTCGCGCCCCTTGAACGAGAACGACGAACTGTGGGCGACGACACGGAGCCCCGCGACCTTCGTGAGGCCGTTTGTCAGCTCTTCGGAGAGGCCGTCGCAGAAGTACTCGTTGTCCGGGTCGGCGCTGAGATTGGCGAAAGGCAGCACCGCGATGGCGGAGGCGGGATGGCGTTCGGGAACCGCGCGGAGAAACGGCCCGGCGTCCGCAGGTTCGCTCGATTGCCGCACTTCGGCGACAAACGCGTACCCGATCTTCGGAATGGTCTTCAGCAGGCGCGGGTCCTGCGCGTCGTCCTGCAGGGCCTTTCGGACCTCGGCGACGCAGTGCGTCAGGACGGCGTCGCTCACGAACGTGCCGGGCCAGACGGCGTCGAGCAGTTCGTTCTTCGTCACCGTGTGGCCGTGCCGGGAGACCAGGAAGAGGAGCGTCTCGAAGGCCTTGGGCCGCAACGTGACTTCGTCGGACGCGCGGAGCAGGCGGTGCTCGCCGGGTTCCAGCGTGTACTCGCCGAAGCGGTAGGCCGGCGGCTCGTTCGGCATGGAAAGTCCCTGTCGGGCGTGATTCGCGGAGATTTTGCGCCTTTTTGTCATGTTTGTCATCTCCCGGCCCGGTACTGTGGGCGACATCAGGAGGTGCACATGTTCAACCGCGTTATCGGCGTAGCTCTCGCCGCACTGATCATCGGTGCGTGCCAGCAGTCGTCTCCAAGCGCCCCGACCCCGGCCGGCCCCACCGCGGCGGCCGTGCAGGCGGGCACTGACGCGGCGGGCGTGACGGCCGGTGTCAGCGCCGCGTCGGCCAAGGCCGCGAAAGGCGAGCGGCCGTTCAAGGCCACGGCGATGTGGAACGCGGCGGCGCCCCAGTGGGCCGGCAATCCGGCCGAACCGGGCTACGCGCCAAGCCTCTTCGGCGGACGCTGCTCGGTGCCGTCGGATTACGTCATCACCGCCGGATTCGAAGGCGAGGCAACCCACGCCGGCCACGTAACCGGATCGACGTCGCACTGCAGCCAGCTCTTGTGGGGACCGGGGGGAGCGGTGATGGGGGCCACCTACAGCGACGGCCAGGGCATCATGCACACCGCCAACGGGAGCACCATCATCCTCAGGTACGGCAACGGCACGACCGGCTTCGACCCGGACAGCGGGCTGCTGTGGTTCCGTGACCAGTGGACGTTCATCGGGGGCACCGGGCTCTTCGCCGGCGCGACCGGCAGCGGGGTCGAGGGCGGCAGTTTCGCGAGCTTCGAGGCCATCCTGAGTGGTGCTCCCGTGTCGATGTGGATGGAGGGCACGATCACGTACGACCCAAGCCGCAAGTAGCGTGTCGTGCGGCGGCGAGGGATAATGCGGGGCCATGGGCCGCAGCACACCACCGCATGCTCTCGCCGGCGCAACCCGCCGCGCCGCCGGCAGACGCACACCCCGTGTGGCCACCCGACCGGCGACGGTCCTTGTCGCCTCCGACTGGGCTCCCATTCGGACGTTCGAGCCAATCGTCCGGGAGCGGCCCGAGGCCGTCTACGGCGACCTGCTGCCCGTCCTGCGCCGCGCCGACCTTCGCATCGTCAACTGCGAGTGCGCGTTGACGACGGCGGCGTCGCCTGTCTGGAAGAGCGGCGCGGTCTTCAAAGGTGACGCGGCGCAC
The DNA here is from genome assembly GCA_046496425.1 of Vicinamibacterales bacterium. Lineage (GTDB taxonomy): Bacteria > Acidobacteriota > Vicinamibacteria > Vicinamibacterales > JAKQTR01 > JAKQTR01. Next base: position 3,498 of record JAWOGY010000006.1, on the reverse strand, counting down.
GTCGCGGGCCTGAGAGCGGTGCCGTTCGAGGTGGCGTGCCTCGCGAACAACCACGTGCTGGACTACGGGGTTGCCGGGCTCCGCGAGCACCTGCGCGTCCTGACCCGCGCGGGCATCCGCACCGTCGGCGCCGGTCTCACCGAGGCGCAGGCGCTCGTGCCGCTCAGCCTGCGGGTGGCGGGCCAGGCCATCCACATCGTGAACATCAGCGAGGGCGAAGATCTGACGGCCTCGACGGGCGGTCCCGGCGTCTTCGGGTGGGACGTGCCGCTCGCCGCGGCACAGACGAGGGCCCTCAAGCAGCTCGGCGGCGTGGTGATCGTGATCGCGCACTGCGGACTGGAGTACGTGCCGTTCCCGCCGCCGTATGTGGTCGCTGCGTTCCGGGCCCTGGTCGAGGCGGGCGCCGATTGCGTCATCGGCCATCATCCGCACGTGCCCCAGGGCATCGAGTGGTGGTGCGGCCGGCCGATCTTCTACAGCCTCGGCAACTTCGCGTTCTATCAGCCGGCGGCGCTCCTCCACCGAAAGACCGGATTCTGCGTGAGCCTGCGCTGCGACGGCGGCCGGATCACGGCGATCGAGCTGCACCCGTACCGAATCACCGACGCGGGCCTGCGGCGCCTCGACCCGAAGGAAGCACAGGCTTTCGGCAGGAATCTGACGAGGCTCTCTCGCCCCTTCAGCACCGCCGACGGGCCCGCCCGCGCCTGGAACGCGTGGCTGGCGTACTACGGCGAGGCGGGCTTTCGCGCGGAAGTGACGGGGATCCTCGACAGGATAACGGCCGACCCGCGCAAAGGCGCCGCGATGTTCCGCAACCGCCTCACGACCGTGCAGCACCGGGAGCACTGGCGGACGTTGCTCACGCGCATGGTGAACGGGGAACGCGGAGGCTATTCGCGCGCGGACTACCGGCTCGTGGAGGAGTACTTCTCCAGAGAGGCGGCTTCATGACCCGTTCTCGCGGGTAGCATCTGCCACCGAACGCAGGTCATGAAACCGGTCCATTAACGAATGCCGTACCGGCTGGCGCCCGACTCGATGACCGTGCGGACGAGGTTCCGGTAGTCGGCCATCGCGCCTTCCGGCGACGGGAAGTACAGCGTGTAGATCTGCGGCGCCCAGCTCTTGAGCGGCTTCAGGCCCGGGATGCCGTTCACTTCCATGATGCGCATGGCGCCGTGCGCATCGGTCTTGATGTCGATGCGGACGTGATCGAGGCAGCGCATCGCCTCGGCGGCCTGGACCGCGAGCGCCGCCGCCTCGTCGCCGCGCGCGGGAGGCTTGCTGATCTTCGTCAGGCCGACACCGCGCAGGTCCGCCCGCAGCACCTTGTGCCTGCCGTAGTACTTCGGATCCACCGACACGAGGCCCGGCAGGCACTGCCGGGTCGCGCCGTTTCCCAGCACGAGCGTCGTGAACTCGTCGCCGGGCATGAAGTCCTCGACGAGGGCGGCCTGGTGAAACTCCCGTTCGATCCACGACACCTGGCGCAGGAGCTCGCCCGCGTTGTCGACGACGCTGTCGTCGTTGATGCCGACCGAACGCGACTCGCCCATCGGCTTCACGAACGCGGGGTACCGGACCGCCGACACATCGTCGGTGCTGCGCAGGAGGTGGTGCGCCGGCACGGCGACGCCACGGCTCGCGAGCGTCTCGTGCGTCTTGAACTTGTCGATCATGTCCTTCATCGTCTGGCTGTTGGAGCCGATGTAGGGGATGCCTCTGCCATCGAGCACATCGGCCACCCACATGCCGCCTTCGCCGCGCCCGATGAACTTCTCGTTCGGCGTGATGTAGTACAGCGCGCTCCAGACGATATCGAAGCCCCCCTGATCGATGACGCGCAGGAACTCCTGCTCTGCTTCGACAAAGGCGATGCGGGCGGGGTGGCCGGCCGCCGCGGCCGCGTCGGCCACGGACTTCGTGACGCCCAGGTCGCCCCAGCCCTGGGCGTCCCCGCCCGGGCCCGTGAGCAGCAGCACTCTCATCGATCAACTCCGACAGCGTGATTCAGACCCGACCCCTCAGAACAGATCGGGGACGTGGGCATAGGATAACAGGGCGTTGGCCGTGGCCGCCGAGACGGGTTCGACCAGGCGCGCGATGCCGGCGCGGGCGGCCTCGGAAAGCGTGACCTTCGAGACCAACTCCACCGACACCGTGCCCGGCGTCGAACCGCCGCGCGGTGCGGCGGACGCGCCGTTCCGGGCGCCGTCTCCGATGAAGCGGGGATCAGCGAGCAGGCGGGCGGCGAGCCGGTGGTTCGGGTCGATCCAGTCCACGCGCCGCGCCGTCAACCTGGCCGCGGCCTCCGCCAGTCTGCCGGCAACATACCCGTAGTGCGTGCAGCAGAGGCCAAGCCACAGCGTGCCGCCCGGCGGTGCCGCCGCCACGGCCCTCGCGGCGCAGTCGCCGATGAGTTCCGCCGTGCGCGGCCCGTCCACGTCGCGCTCGATGGCGCCGGCGAGGCCGTGGCACGAGACCGCGGCAATCCGCCCCTCGTCGACGCCCCGCTCCACGAGCCGGGCCCTGTGCTCACCGGACTCGATGGTGGTCTTCGTGCCAACCAGGGCGATCGACGAGGCGGGTTCGCCGGCGAGCCGTTCGGAGAACGCGTCTACGCCGGCATCGACGATGCCGTGCACGGGCGCGGCCGGGCTCCGGCTGAACACGGTTCGCGGGTAGAGAATCGACAGCGTATTGCAGGCGATCAGGATGCGGTCCGGCCGCATCTGCGCCATGCGCGAGAGGGCGAGGTCGAACACACGGGCGCGCTCGTTCTCGTCGGGCAGATCGTTGTACCCGCGGCTCTCGAACGGCCACGCGTTCACGTACGTCAGCCGGACGCCGCGCGCCGGCCCGGCAGCGCGCAGGCCCTGTTCGAGCAAGGCGCAGATGGAGAGCCCGCCGAGGCCGGAGTCGGTGACGATGATGTGGGAGGGCGACGGCATGGCGGAAGAAGAATACAGAAGACAGAAGCAAGAAGACAGCCTGCCGCGCCGCAGCCGGCCGGCAGGCCGCCTGGCGAAGGCGGGAAGCAAGAAGCAAGAAGCAAGAAGCAAGAAGCAAGAAGAGTGTAGTTGATTCTTACAACGGCACTGTCAAATTTTATATTGCCGATCCTACAGATCCTATCATTGCTACTTGGTCAGCAATATTTCCTCATGTGTTTAAACCCCTGACGGAAATGCCAGTCAGCCTTCGCAGCCATATCCGCTATCCAGTAGACTTCTTCTCAATTCAATCTGAGCGGTTGATGACCTACCACATGACGGATACCCAAGTATTTTACAACCGGGAAGACCTGTGGCGAATCCCCAACGAAATCTATGGCAGTGAAGAACGACAAGTAGAGCCTTACTATTTGATTACCAGCTTACCGACAGTCCCCTTTGAAGAATTTATCTTGCTTTTACCCTACACTCCCAAACAGAGAAATAATCTCATTGCTTGGTTAGGAGCGCGATCGGACGGGAATAATTACGGTAAGTT
>JAWOGY010000135.1:0-6280 GCA_046496425.1 Vicinamibacterales bacterium | reverse complement strand
GGCGGGCGCGGCGCGGGCGCGGCCCCCGGCGGGCGCGGCGGCGCGGGCGGCCCCGGCGGCGGCATCGTCCTGCTCTCGGGCGACGGCGGCAGCGTCTATCTGCAGGGCACCTCCTACGACAAGAATCCGCTCGAGTCCGGGCCGAAGACGTTCATCGACAAGGTGGCCATCAAGACCGGCGAGAAGACACGCCTGTACGAGAGCCCCAACACCGGCGTATTCGAGCGCGTGACGACGCCCATCGATCTCGACGCCGGCCGCTACATCGTGGCGAAGGAAAGCCCCACCGAGATCGCGCAGTACTACCTGGTGGACGGCTCCACGCGGACGCCGCTCACGACGAACGAGGACGTGACGCCGGACCTCACCCGCGCGCCGAAGGAGCACTTCATTGTCGAGCGGCCGGACGGCTTCAAGTTCCGCGTCAACGTGACGCTGCCGCCGGGCTACCAGAAGGGCACGCGGCTGCCGGCGATCTTCTGGTTCTACCCGCGCGAGTTCGCGACCCAGGACGCGTACGATCGCGGCATCCGCACGTTCAACAAGAACGCGGCGCCGAACTTCGGCACGCGCTCGATGCACTTCTTCATCCGCCTCGGCTACGCCGTCGTCGAGCCCGACGCGCCGATTGTGGGCCCGGCGGGACGGATGAACGACAACTACGAACACGACCTGCGCAACAACCTCGCGGCCGTGATCGACGAACTCGACCGGCGCCAGCTCGTCGATCGGCACAGGCTCGCCATCGGCGGCCACAGCTACGGCGCGTTCTCCACCGTCAACGCGATGGTGCACACGCCGTTCTTCAAGGCCGGCATCGCGGGCGACGGGGCGTACAACCGCACGCTGACGCCGCTCGGCTTCCAGAGCGAGCGGCGCGACCTGTGGGAAGCGAAGGACGTCTACCTCTCGATGTCGCCGTTCCTCTACGCCCACAACCTGACCGGGTCGCTCCTGATGTACCACGGCCTCGGCGACCAGAACGTGGGCACGGACCCGACCAATTCGATCCGGCTGTTCCACGCGCTGAACGGCCTGGGCAAGACCACCGCGTTGTATCTGTATCCGCTGGAGGATCACGGCCCGGCGACGCGGGAAACGCTGCTCGACCTGTGGTCCCGGTGGGCCGCGTGGCTCGACAAGTACGTGAAGAATCCCGAGGCGCGAACGGAAAAGAAATAGGGGCATGGGACATGGGGCATGGGACTAGGGGCTAGGCGCTAGGGGCTGGTCGGACGCGGCTGTCGCCGCGTAGGTTGCAGTTCAACAGTTCAGCTGACTAGCGCCCAGCGCCTAGCCCCTAGCCCCTGTCTTCTGGAGGTGCGCTGTGAAGATCCGCTACTACATGGTCTGTTCGCGGTTCGAGGCCCTGATTGCCTCCCACCTCGAGCCCGAGGCCTTCGGCACCTACATGGCCGTCGGCACCAAGAAGCTCGCCAGCGGCCACGTGGCGTTCTTCGAAATCAGCCCCGACTTTCCGTCCCACACCGATCACTTCCCGATCGCCGACATCGAGACGCGCTGCGCGCCTCATGAGGACGGGTCGCCGAAGCGCAGCAAGTACATCTCCGTGTACCGGGTGATGGAGTTCCTGCCGCTGCCGGTCTTCGGATCGCTGTACCTCACGACGCCGGACGGGCGGGTGCTGAAGCTCAACGGCAGCCCTTACGACGAGCAGGCCGCGGAACCCGGTCTGAATCTGTACCAGGAACTCTGCCCGCTCATCCCGATGGTGCTCTCGACACAGGCGCCGGGGGCGTTCGCGCGGGCCCTGACCGACCCGCACAACCCGGTGCACGCGCCGCGGATCTTCTTCGCCGACCTGCGGATCGATCGGGACGAGCGCGGCAAGCTGGCCGGATGGCTGCCGTACACGGACCCGCTCCACCTCGAGGACCTGATCCACGAACTGGAGCACGGTGACGCGGGCGCCAAGGCCACCAAGACCGTGTCGCGCACGCCCCGCACGAGAGGGTTCCTGCGCGTGATTCGCAGGGGCTTCTTCCTCGGCGATCAGTCCGGCACGAAGTTCTACCGGTTCCCGACGCGCGAAGAGCTGGAAATCCACCACTCGAAGTGGTGGCACTCTGCGTCGGCGCAATAACCGCCATCAGAGTCCCCGAAAGGTAGTCCGCCCGTGAATCGCACGCGTCGTTCCGTTTCGTCCCGCCTCCGGACCTGGTGGCCGGTCGTCCTGCTCGCCGGCTTCGGCGCGCCGATGTTCTGGCAACCCGCCGCCACGGCGCTCGAGTCCGCCGTGCAGCACGCCGAGGGCGCTCCCGAGGCGTTTCACTTCTTCGCGCCCTTTTCCGACCCGAGCTTCACCGTGGTCGAGGAGGTGTCGCTGCTGCTGGTGCTCGCGGTGGCGCTCTCGAGCCTCGTCTACGCGTACGGGCTCTACCGCCAGGTGAACCGGGCGCCGCAGGGCACGCCGAAGATGCAGGAAGTGGCGGCGGCCATCCGCGAGGGCGCGAACTCGTACCTCGCGGCGCAGTTCCGGCGCATCGCGCCGCTCATCGCGCTCATCACGATCCTGCTGGCCCTCACCTACACCGGCCACGAGCCCGCGTTCCGCTGGGGCCGCGCCGGCGCCTTCCTCGTGGGCGCGCTGTTCAGCTGGACGGTCGGGTTCGTCGGCATGCGCCTCGCCACCACCGGCAACCTGCGCGTGGCCGCGGCGGCGGTCCGAAGCTACGGCGAGGCGATGCAGCTCGGCTACCGCACGGGCACGGTCACCGGCATGCTGACCGACGGCCTGGGACTGCTCGGCGGCACGATCATCTTCCTCATCTACGGCGTCCATGCGTACGAGGCGCTGCTCGGCTTCGGGTTCGGCGGCACGCTGCTCGCCCTCTTCATGCGCGTGGGCGGCGGCATCTACACGAAGGCCGCCGATGTCGGCGCAGACCTGGTCGGCAAGATCGAGAAGGACATTCCCGAGGACGACCCGCGCAACGCGGCGACGATTGCCGACAACGTGGGCGACAACGTCGGCGACTGCGCCGGCATGGCGTCAGACATCTTCGAGAGCTACGAGGTGACGATTGTCGCCGCGATGATTCTCGGCATGGCCAGCTTCGGCCACAAGGGCGTCATCTTCCCGCTCCTGGTGCGCGGCATCGGCGTGCTGGGATCGATCATCAGCACCTACAGCGTGAAGGCGGGCCACGACGACACGTCGGACACGGCGCTCAAGACGGTGCACCGCGGCTTCTGGATCGGCTCGATCATCAGCATCGTCGGGTTCTTCGCGGTGGCCTTTTTCTACCTGCGGTTCGACGCCGCCTACCTCGCCGGCAATCCCATGGCCGCCGCCGGCTTCCCGGGCGGCGACCCGGCGGCGCTGCCCGTGTGGCTGAACCTCGGCGTGGCGGGCCTCGACCTCCGCCCGGCGCTCACGTGCCTCATCGGCGTCTTTCTGGCCGTGGCGCTCAACAAGGTGACCAGCTACTACACGCACACCGCGCACGCGCCGGTGAAGTCGCTGACGAAGGCCTGCACCACGGGCCACGCGACGAACATCATCGAAGGCATCGCGCTCGGGTACGAGAGCACCGTGGCGGCCATCGTGGTGATCGGCGGCGCCATCCTGCTGTCGGTCCTGTGCTACGCGGGCACGCCGCCGATGTTCATCGCGTACGGCGTGGCGATGGCCGGCATCGGCATGCTGACGCTGACCGGCAACACGATCTCGATGGACGTGTTCGGTCCGGTGGCCGACAACGCGAACGGCATCGGCGAGATGGGGTACGACCCCGAGGCCATGGAGGCCGAGCGCCCCGGCAGCTACCGCCGCGCGCGCCAGATCCTGGCCGACCTCGATGCGGTGGGCAACACGACGAAGGCCGAGACCAAGGGGATCGCGATCGGGTCCGCGGTCATCGCCGCCGTCTCGCTCTTCTCCAGCTTCATCGCCGTCATCGCCGTCGGCAGCGAAGACCGGATCGGCCTGATGACGGTGGAGCAATACGCCGCGGAGGCCGGGCGGATGACGGTGGCCGAGCCGGTGGTGTTCGTCGGCTTCCTCCTCGGCGGTGCGGTGCCGTTCCTCTTCTCCAGCATGCTGCTGCGCGCCGTCAGCCGCGCCGCCTTCTACATCGTCAAGGAATGCCGCGCGCAGTTCCGCGACATCGACATCTGGCAGGGCAACAAGAAGCCGGACTACGGGCGGGTGGTGGACATCTGCACGTCGACCGCGCAGAAGGAGCTCATCGGCCCGGGATTCCTGGCGATTGGCATGCCGATCCTCGTGGGCTTCCTGCTCGGGCCGTACGCCCTCGGCGGGTTCCTGGCCGGCACGATCCTCGTCGGGCAGCTGCTGGCGGTGTTCATGTCGAACGCCGGCGGCGCGTGGGACAACGCGAAGAAGCTCATCGAGGACGGCCTTTTCGGCGGCAAGGGATCCGAGGCGCACAAGGCAGCCGTCACGGGCGACACGGTGGGCGACCCGCTGAAGGACACGGCCGGGCCGGCCGTGAACCCGCTCATCAAGGTGATGAACATGGTGTCGCTGCTGGCGCTCGGCCTGGTGCTCGACTACAACCTCATGGCGCCGCGGGTCGCGGGCGGGACGCGACTGGTCGGTGTGATCGCCGCGCTGGTCTGTGCCGGCGCGATCGGGTGGGCCATCTGGAAGAGCAAGCAGGAACCCGAATCCATGACATAATTTGGAGGATGTGTCCCCGGGTCTGCTTGCCCTGAGCGAAGTCGAAGGGAAGACCCGGGGCTCCATGACTGTCCAGGAACACCTGCATTTTGACTACGACCCGATCTTCCTCCCACTCGCGCCGGCCGGCACGTCCAGTCCGGCGCGGCAGCGGTAACGCTCAGGCGGCCATCAGGCCCCGGACGGCCGTGCCGTTCGCGGTGGCGCCGCACGACGCGACGCCGATCGAATTCGCCGCCGTCGAGCTCGACGACCGCATCCGCGCCGGCATCGCCGATCGCGGGTTCGTGCGCACCACGCCCATCCAGAGCGCCGTCTTTCCCATCGTCTTCCAGGGCGCCGACCTCATCGCCTGCGCCGAGACCGGCACGGGCAAGACGGCCGCCTTCCTGCTGCCGATTATGCAGCGCCTGCTGGCCTCGAACTCGGTGGGCACGGTCCGGGTCCTCGTGCTCGCGCCGACGCGCGAACTCGCGGTGCAGATCGAAGACGACTTCACCGGCTTCGCCTACCACACGGCGCTGACCGGCATCGCGGTGTACGGCGGCGTGGACGGCGACATGCAGTTCAGGGCCCTTCGCGCGGGCGCCGACGTGGTGGTCGCGACGCCCGGCCGGCTGCTCGACCACATGAACACGGGCCTGGTGGACTTCAGCAAGGTCGAGGTGCTCGTGCTCGACGAGGCCGACCGCATGCTGGATATGGGATTCTGGCCGGACGTGCGGAAGATCGTGTCGGCGCTGCCCGCGGCCCGCCAGACGCTGCTTTTCTCGGCGACCACCTCGTCGGATGTCGTCACGCTGGCCGAGCAGGTGATGCGCGACCCGCGGTTCATCCAGATCGGCCGGGCGGGCGGCCCGGCGACGACCATCGCGCACATCGCGCACGTGATGCCCGCGCGCGAAAAGGTCGAGTGGCTCACGCGGTTCCTGCGCCGGACCCACGCCCCGTCGCTCATCTTCGTCCGCACCAAGCGCGGCGCCGACCAGCTGGCCTCGAGCCTGGCGTCGCGCGGCGTCCGGTGCGCGCCGCTGCACGCCGACCGCACGCAGAAAGAGCGCTCGGCCGCCGTCGAGGGCTTCCGATCGGGCCGGCACACGGCGCTGGTCGCCACGGACATCGCGGCCCGCGGCCTCGACATCGACGGCATCGCGCACGTCATCAACTACGACGTGCCCCACAGCGCCGACTCCTACGTCCACCGCGTCGGCCGGACGGGCCGCGCGGAAGCGGCGGGCACCGCCATCACCCTGGTCGCGCCCGACGAACTGCCGACGCTGCACGCCATCGAGCAGTCCATCGACATCTACATCGACAAGCCCGAGCCGCCGGCGCCCAATCCAGGGGCTAGGGACTAGGCGCTAGGCGCTAGTTCTCGCAACTCCGCTGCGTTGCTCGGCGGCGGGCGCGTCGCGAACCGCGCGGCGCGCCACAGGCACGGAGCCGCACCTCGGGTCCCGAGCCCCGAGTCCCGAGCCCCGATATCAGATGCCGATTGACAGCGGCCGCCGGACGGCGTGACACTTCCTGCCCTGGGAGGGACGGCTGATGCGAGTGGTGTCATTCACGCTCAACGGCAAGGCCACGCGGCTGACGGTCGACGAGGATCGGATG
>JAWOGY010000072.1:0-7218 GCA_046496425.1 Vicinamibacterales bacterium | reverse complement strand
CGTGACCGACGAGCCCGTCCTCGAGCGCGGGCCGGGCGCCTACGACCGCTACGCCGTCGCCATGGGCCAGATCATCAAGTATCAGGGCCGGTACTACGCCTATTACCACGCCAGCGCGCTGAAGGACTGGGCCGAGTGGAGCACCTGCCTCGCCGTCTCCGACGACCTCGTGCGCTGGACGAAGTACCCCGCGAATCCCGTCCTGCCCGTGAATCCCACGATGAAGGGCGCGAGCAGCGGGATGGTCGTGCACGACGGGACGCAGTTCCGGCTGTACACGACTCATCCCGACGTGCGTGTGTATTTCCCCGCAGCGAAATAGCGGCCGGCGGGGTGCCGGCGTTCAGGTCCCTTCACTGTTCCGCCGCCATCTCACTCCCTCCGCGCTACGAGCGTCGCGCACGGAGTCACCCACTCCGGCCGTTGCTTGGCACTGAAGTGCAACGAGTGCCATACGGTGAGGGGCTAATCGTTCCTCGCGAGTAAAGCACAACGGAGTGGTCCAGGATCGCACACGCGCCCTGGCCACCCCGCTGCTGTGTACAGACGACGCCAAGAGGCGCCCCGCCGCGGGTGCCCGCCCCTGGCAGGTCCTGCGACTAGGGCAGAATCACTTGGCGCTCATTAGGAAACCGTGGGTGGTGGTGATCATCTTGCCACCCACGTCGTCGACGCGCGTGTAGCTCCCCACCAGGTCTCCCCGGGGGTTGTTTCGCCTCACCCACGTGTTCACGGCGCCCGGCACATCAATCTGGGTGAAGCTGCCCGACCTGTCCCGAACAAAGCCGTGAACTTTGTTGTTGGCTATCTCAGTGTAGAACCCCACGATTTCGCCCTCGGGATTGATCCCGTAGGCCTGAGTGTTCTTTCCGCCCTCTGGATCGATCGTGGTGAAGATCCCCTCGTTCCAGAGGAAGCCGTGAACCCGTCCGCCGATGCTCGCCGGGTCCTGGTAGTGTCCGACGATCTGGCCGCCTGGACCCACGCCCATTCCGCACGTCATCTGGTTGGGCAGCGGATGATCGTGCGTCGTGAAACCTCCGTTGCGCAGCAGGAAGCCGTTCATTCTCCCAGTCGGAGGAAACCCGGTGTGCCCCACGATGTCACCTTCCGAGTTGATGCCGAATCCCGCGGTGAAGTTGGCGCCTGGCACGTCGATCGGGGTGAAGCTGCCGTGTCGAAGGAGATAGCCTCGCTGCGGTCCGGTCACGCCGTAGTAGCTTCCAACGATGTCGCCGGCCGCGTTGATGGCCCAAGCATCGGTGAAAGTCGCCCCAGGGTAGTCGATCGAGGAAAACCCGCGCTTGTCGAGAAGAAAACCGTGGGTGGTGGTGACATCCTTGCCCTCCACCTTGTCTATGCGCTTGTAGTACCCCACGATTTTTCCGTCGGCGCTGATACCGACGGCGACGGTGAGGGTGGCCCCAGGATAGTCAATCGTCCTGAACTCCTGCCCCAAGACGACGTGCGGTACCAGCAGGATCGCCACGATGAGCATGACCAGTGAAAGCGGCCGTCTTCCTCGCATGATTCTCCTCCGTTTTTCGGCTCTGTTGAGAACGGCGCTCGTCGCCCAGCCGGGCGAAGTGACCGTCCACTGCACGCGGGCTGTGTTGTCCTTTGCCGACCATACAGCGGTAATGGGCGCGAGAGCGGCACGATCGCACGCCATTAGTTCAGATCGACAGCCAGAAAGTCAGGGCGTGGAGGAAGAAGAGGTTCTCCTGCGATTCGGTCGTCGGACCTGCCGGTCCGGGAGGGGATCAACGAGCGGCGAAGATGCGGCGGTACTCGCCAGGGGACACGCCGACGTGTCGGCGGAAGGCGCGAGCTAGTCCACCATTCCCGTGGAATCCAGATGCGTAAGCGGCCTCCTTGATGGGCACATTGGTGTCCAACAGCAGCCGACAGGCGTGCGCCACCCGAAGCCTGACGAGGTAGGCATGCATGTGCTCACCCACGATCAGCGTGAAGCGCGCGGTCAAGTACCTCGGATTGCACCCTAGAGCCCCGGCGACGGCAGTCAAGGACAGAGCGGGCGCCTGGTAGTGCCGGTGGAGATGCGACAGGGCGTTCTCCACGACCGTCAGGTTCTGGCGCTGCGCGAGTCCCGGGTCGTGAGTGGCAACAGGCGCGCAGGGATTCTCGGCGACGAGAGCACGCGTCGATTGGAGCTGTCGAAGCTCCGCCACGCAATGCCGCAGGGTTCCGACCTCGCCGGAAAGCACCGACACGAGGGAATCCTGGCAGATCCCGGAAACAACGAGCGTCAGGACACGTGTTGCCGCCGAGAACGAACGGTCGGACGTCTCCGAGCCAACAACCAGCTTCGCGACTCCTATGAGATGGCCGTCAAACTGAATAGGAACGCACGAGCAACGCAGACCGATCGGGCAGGTATGGCTGTGGGCACTCCGGGACCGGCGGCCGGAGCGGACGTGAAAGGACCAGTGCTTTCTGCATGGCGCCGTGCGGACGGATCGGAGTCGTCTGGCGCAACGCGGATGAACCGGAGGCCACAGCGCCGCCGGTTCCGCGGATCCGCGAAGGGGAGTCGCAAAACTCGTCACGGCGGTCAGTCCCGTGATCTTGCGAAAGAGCCCCAGTCCTCCGCGCATGTGGCTGGGAAGCTGGACCACGCTTAGTTCAAGGCCGGAGAGTGATTGAGTTGATTTCACTCAGAACCTCCCGCCAAGGGCCAGCCTCCTGAAAACACGTTGGGGATAGAGCGGGCCCGATACATCTTACCCATGCCGCCTGCCCCGATAGCGGCTTGGATCGCATACGGGCCGAGCCGCGCGCCCGCAGCCCGAAACATCATGGACACCCGCCGCGCATTATACGCCGCACCAAGCCCGTCGCGTCTGAGCGCAACGGGGTGCTGGCCGCGAGACACGCATGGAATCCACGGATGTCATGGGATGCTGTCTCAAGAATTGCATGTTTGTCGAGACGCCCGCTCGCGCAAGTCCCAAGTCGAAATCGCTCCGGTTTCTGAGACTCTCGAAGTCCAGAATCAAGGGGGATTTGTGAGACGCCAGTCGGCAGCCGCCGTGGGCAGGGTGCGGCACAAACGCGCCGCGGGTGTCTCTACATTCCGAGGGCAGCACCGGCGGTCAATTCGGCGCCGCACCTGCCCGCCGCCGAACAGCGGCTGTTGTTGACAAGTGAATTGACCGCCTCCGTTTGACAAATGATCTGACCGCTTTCGTCAAGGTGCCGCTGTGAGGGCCGGTGGGCGCGGTGGGGCGGTGGCCCGTTGGGGCCGCCGCTCCACGCGGCTCGTGGACGGCCGGCGGCGGCCGTCCATAGGCGCGGCCGCGTCCACCGGCTGCCCGGTCGCGGTGAACAGGCCCAGACGCTGCGTGCCCCGCCAGATGGAGTGGCGTCCATCGAGATGGCGTCGCACGAGGACCTCGAGGCCGGCGCACGTCCGGCGGCCCGGTTGCTTGCGCACTTGCAGCACGACGTGGTCAAGGGTGACGACGTTGTCCTCGCCCACGGTGCGCGTCTCCTGATGACAGAGGATCTGGTCGAGGGCCGCGTCGCCGAGCGCCACCCACGCGGACGCCGGATCGCGGGGGGCATGGCTGAAGGTCGCGTTGTGGTGCGGCAGGAAGACGTCGCGGAGGTACCGATTCGCCGCCGGCAGGGTCGTGATCCCCGCCACGCGCAGCTCGTTCACCAGGCGGTCCTGGAACGTGCGATTGAGCCGCTCGCTGCGGCCCCGCGCCTGGGGCGAGTACGCGGGAATATGCTCGACGCCGAGCTGCGCCAGCGCTCGGCCCACCTGCGTCAGCCGCTTCTTGTCCACGGGCCCCTTGGCCGCGGGCACCAGTGCGGACGCCACCCCGAGCCGGCTGGACAGGCCCGACCCTGGAAGGCCTAGCTCAGCTGGAACGCCACTGGCCTCGAGTGGGCCGGGGCGCCGGGAACGGCAACCAGCCTCTTCGGCGGACGCTGCTCCGTGCCGTCCGACTACGTCATCTCTGCGTCGTTCACCGGCACGGCCACGCACGCGGGCGCCATCACGGGCACGGGCTCGCACTGCAGCCAGATCATCTGGACGACACAGGGCCCGGCCGGCGCGACCTACACCGATGGGCAGGCCGAAGCCACCGCGGCCGACGGCAGCACGCTCGCGCTGACGTACGGAAATGGCACGACCGGCGTCGACCCCGAAACCGGCGAGCTGTGGTTCCAGGACGCGTTCGCATTCGCGGGCGGGACGGGACGGTTCGTCGGTGCCACCGGCGGGGGCCAGGAGGGTGGGCGATTCGCGAGCTTCGACGCCATCCTCGCGGGAGTTCCCGTGGCGATGTGGATGACCGGAACGATTACATTCCAGCCCGGACGCGGCAAGAACCCGTAGCGGTTCTCTCAGCGAGCGCCGGCGGTCACGCTTGGCCCGGTCCGGCCCGTGGCCGCTCGTCCGTCGCGTCGAATCGGCACATCGCTCAGGGTGGGGCCCTCGTGCGCGATCGCGGTGGTGACGTCGGCGTCAGGCTCCTGGAGCAAGGTGACGCGTGGGCCTGAGCGCCGCGCGTGCGCCAGTCCGGTCACTCCTGGTGCAGCGCGATGACGGGCTCGATCCGTGCCGCGCGGCGGGCGGGAACGTAGGACGCCAGCGCGGCCACGGCCAGCAGCACGGCCGACAGACCGGCGAACGTCGGCACGTCGGCCCCGGACACGCCGAACAGGAGGCTGCTGAGGTACCGCGTCAGCGCGAACGCCGCACACAGCCCCACGGCCAGGCCCGTCACCGACAGGGCCATGCCCTGCCCCACCGTCATCCCGAGGATCTGGCCGGGCGTCGCGCCAAGCGCCACGCGGATCCCGATCTCCCGCGTGCGCTGGCTGACGGCGTAGGCGATCGTGCCGTAGAGCCCGACGACGGCGAGCACCAGTGCCACGGCCGCGAACAGCCCGAGCAGGAGCACGGCGAACCGCCGCTGGGCGAGCGAGACCGCGCGCACGTCATCCATGGTCCGGATATTGAAGATGGGCAGGTTCTCGTCCACCGTCGCGATCTCCGCACGAATCCTCGAGACGACGGAAGAGGGATCGACGCTGGTCCGGACGGCCAGGCTGATCGACGCCATGTGGAACGGCCACTGCGCGTGGGTCAGATACGCGGTCGGCTTCGGCGCCGCGTCCAGGCCGCTGGCCGGCACGTCATCGGCGATTCCGACGACCCGCCAGGTCTCGGCCGCGAGTGACTCCGGGCCTCTGAAGCGGATGTGCCGGTCGAGCGCGCGTTCGCCGGGCCAGAAGGTCGTGGCCATCGCCCTGCTGATGACGATGACGCGTTCGCTGCCTGTACGATCGTAGGCGTTCAACGTGCGCCCTTCGAGCAGGCGTACCCGCATCGTCTCGAGGTAGCCTGGCGACACGTGGCGCACCATGGTCGTGGGCGTCGAGGCTTCGGTCACGGGCCTGCCGTCGATCGTGAAGCTCCAGTTCTCGAACTCGCCTGCCAGCGGCAGGACGCTCGTGGCTCCGGCCGACTCGACCTCCGGCAGCGCGACCAGCCGTTCGATGATCTGTTCGTGGACGGCTGACATGTGCTGCGGCTCGGGGTAGGCCGTGACGGGCAGCGCGTAGCGGAAGGTCAGCACGTTGTTCGAGTCGAACCCTGGATCGATGTTCCAGAGCTTCGTGAAGCTCTGCATGACCAGGCCCGCCGCGATGAGCAGCACGAGCGCGAGCGCCACTTCGCCCACCACCAGGAGACTGCTGACGCGCCCGCGCAGGCCAGGCGCCGACGAGCGGCCCGCCTCCTTGAGCGACACGTTCAGGTCGGTCCTGGATGACTGCAGCGCCGGAACGACGCCCACGAGCAGGCCGGTGGCGACGGCCGCAAGCCCGGTGAACGCGACGACGCGCCAGTCGAGGGCAACCTCGTTCATGCGGGCGAGGGCCTCACCGGCGAGCGTGGGCAGCCACCGCACGCCCCAGAAGGCGATCAGGAGGCCGGCCGCCCCGCCGGCGGACGCGAGCAGGACGCTCTCCGCCAGCACCTGGCCCACGATGCGCGCGCGGCTCGCGCCGAGGGCCGACTGGATGGCCACCTCCTTCCGGCGGGCCGCCGACTGCGCGAGCAGGATGTTGGCCACGTTGGCGCACGCAATGAGCAGCACGAATCCGACGGAGGCCCACAGAATGAGCAGCACGGCACGGCTGTCGGCCACCAGCGACTGCTGCAGCGGTTCGACCGTGACGCCCCAACCTTCGTTGCTGTCCGGATACGCGCGTGCGAGCCGTCCGGCAATCGTGTCCAGTTCGGCCTGGGCCTGCTCGAGACCCACGCCCGCCTTCAGTCGGCCGACCGCGCTGGCGAAGTGGCGGCCCCGGCCGCCCGGCACGAGCGTCAGGTCACGAGGCAGCGGGCTCCACAGATCGATGTCGGCCGACGCGAACTCGAACAACGGCGGCATGACACCGACGATGGCATAGGTGGCGCCATGAAGGCGGATGGTCCGGCCGATCACGTCCGTGTCTCCGCCGAAGTACTCCTGCCAGAACCGGTGGTTCAGGATCACCACCGGGTTCGTCGCCTCGCGGGCATCGTCCGGTCCGAACGGACGCCCGAGCACCGGGGCCACCCTCAGCACATGGAACAGGTTGTCGGACACCGTGCCGTAGATCACCCGCCTGGGCTCGGCGCCGCCTGTGAGGTTCGCGGCCCGGGCGCTGTAGATAGCCATGCTTTCGAGGACGCGGCTCTGGGTCTGCCAGTCGGCGAAGTTCTGCACCGCGATCGAGAAGCGCGAGAACCCGCGCGCGAAGTTGTGCTCGTAGAGGTTGACGAGCTGATCCGACTGGTCGTACGGCAGCGGGCGCAGCAGCACCGCGTCGACGACGCTGAAGATGGCCGCGTTCGCGCCGATGCCGAGCGCGAGCGTCAGGACGAGGACGCCTGTGGTTGCGGGGCGCCGTCCCAGCATCCGAAGGCCATGCCGCACGTAGTGCCGGATCGTGTCCATGCCGTGGTTCTGCCTTGGGGGGCAGGGTCGCCGGGGGGCTCTTCTGCTTGTGCCGAGGGAGCAACTCCGACCCTGCAATCCCACGTGGTGCGGGGCCGGACTTGCGACTCGAAGTACTTAGACGGAGTTCACGACGTTTGGTTTACGCGACGGGAAGAACAAAGGGCTCAAGTGAAGCCGCGCCTCAGACCGTCGAGTCCTCTGCGAACGCTGGAATGCCGTCATCCCCGCG
>JAWOGY010000024.1:0-41133 GCA_046496425.1 Vicinamibacterales bacterium | reverse complement strand
TTTTGCTAGGGGAAACTCAACGGGTGGAGTTGGTACCGGCGGAGCCTACTCCTTTGACACGGGCAACGGTATCACCATCCTGGGCTCACAACCCACTGCTTCAGATTTCAACCCCGGTGCATATATCCTTAAACTTCAGAACACCTCGGGTGAACCCGTGGGTGAAATGACGGTATCGTACGATGTTTACTACTTCAACGATCAAAATAGATCGAGCATTCTTGGGTTTTCTTACTCCGCCAACGACCTGAACTATACGAACGTAGGTGAATTTGACTGCATAACGCCCGAAATTATTGATGTAACCCCCGTTTGGACGAAGGAAACACGTACAGCAACCATTTCGGGTTTAAGCTTCCAGAATGGTGACTACATTTACCTGCAATGGAGCAGTTCCGATTTTGGTGGTGATGGCTACCGTGTGCGCGCCCGCGCGGACATCGTGCAGGTGGTCCAGGAGTACGTGTCGCTCAAGAAGGCCGGATCGAGCTACAAGGGCCTCTGCCCGTTCCACGGCGAGAAGACCCCGTCGTTCCACGTGAACCGCGAGAAAGGCTTTTTTCACTGTTTCGGCTGCGGCGTCGGCGGCGACGTCATCAAGTTCGTGGAACTGCAGGAGCGCGTGGGGTTCACCGACGCCGTCCGCCTGCTCGCCCGCAAGTTCGGCCTGACGGTGCCCGAGACCGGGCCGGACGGGAACGAAACCGACGCGAGAGACCGCGAGACGCTCCTGAAGATCCACGAGGTGGCGGCGGCCTGGTTCCGACAGCAGCTGGCGATGCCGGCCGGCGCGCGCGCGCGCCAGCAGCTCGAGGGCCGCGGCGTGTCGGCCGAGACCATCGAGACGCTCGGCATCGGCTACGCGCCGCCGTCGCGGGACCTCCTGCTGGCATCCCTGCGGGCCCAGGGGTTCCAGGCGCCGCTCCTGCTGCGGAGCGGCCTGGTGCTCGAGCGCGACAACGGGCAGGTGGTCGATCGCTTCCGCAACCGCCTGATGGTGCCCATCGCCCGCGACTCGGGGTCGATTGTGGCGTTCGCCGGGCGGTCGATGGAGCCGGACCAGGTCCCGAAGTACCTGAACTCGCCCGAAACGCCGATCTATTCGAAGAGCCGGACGCTGTACGGCCTCAATCACACCAAGCCGCTGCTCCGCAAGTCGGGCTTCGTGGTGCTGGTCGAGGGCTATTTCGATTTCGCGCAGGTGCTGCAGGAGTGCCGGCTGCCCGTCGTGGCCACGTGCGGCACCGCGCTCACGCCCCAGCAGGCGCAGTTGCTCAGGCGGTTCGTGTCGAAGGTGGTGCTCAGCTTCGATCCCGACGCGGCCGGCCAGACGGCCGCGGCGCGGTCGTGCGACCTGCTGGTCTCGGAGGGGTTCCAGGTGAACGTGGCGGTGCTGCCCGGGGGCGACGACCCGGACACCTTTATCCGGAACCGCACGGGCGGCCAGTACGCCGCCCAGCTGCAGCAGTCGAAACCCTATCTGGAGTACCTGCTGGACCGGACGACCGCCGCCCATGACCTGCGCAAGGACGACAGCCGCCGCGCGTTCCTGCAGGAGATGCTGGCGGTGGCGGCGCGCATCCCGGACGCGGCCGCCCGCGACCAGTTCGCGGACCGGATCGCGCACCGGGCCCGGATCACCGAGTCGGTGGTGCGCGACGAGATCCGCAAGGCGGCCGTCGAGCGGCGGACCGAGGTGAGCGCGCGGGAGATGCCGTCGCTCGGCCGCCTGAAGCCGGCCGAGCGCGGGCTGCTCTGGGCGCTGATGAACGAGCCCGAGGAGGCGGCCGACGCGCTGGCGGCGCTGGACGCCCGCGATCTCGAGGGGCTCGCCTCGGGCCCGATCCTGGAACAGGCCGTCCGGGCGCAGGCATCGGACGCGAGCCGTTCACCTGTGGCCTTCCTCGCGCGTCTAAGCAAGGAGGAGGCGGAACTGGTGACGGGCATCGGCTCGGCGCCCTCCGCCCCGGCGCCGGCCCACGAGTGCGCCCTGGCGCTGAAACGGCTGCGGCTCGAGCGCGAGGGCGCACTGGTGCAGCAGGAAATCGACCGCGTCCAGCAAGCCGGGCGCGACGGCGACATCGATCGGTTGTGGCGGCAGAAACATGAACTGCTCCGGCGCCTCTCGGCGCTGGAAAATACGGGGACCTGAGGGAGGACGCCTTGTCAATCGAGGACAAGTTCGACGAAGTGCAGCAGCTCATCATCATCGGCAAGGAGAAGGGCTACCTGCTGTATGACGAGGTCAACGACCTGCTCCGGGCCGACATCACCTCGTCGGACGAACTGGACGATTTGTTCAGCACCTTCGGCAGCGCCGGCATCGAGGTGGTCGACTCGGACCAGAAGTTCCGGGAGGAGAAGCAGGAAGGCGACGACCTCGAGCTGGACCTGACGCCGGGCACGCTCGACAAGACCAACGACCCGGTCCGCATGTACCTGCGCGAGATGGGCACGGTGCCGCTGCTCACGCGGGAGGGCGAGGTCGAGATCGCGAAGCGGATCGAGCGGGGCAAGCTCGCCGTCATCAAGTCGATCACGCGGACGCCGATCGTGGCGCAGAAGATCATCGCGATGGGCGACGGCCTGAAGGCGGGCCAGCGCACCATCCGCGAGCTGGTCATCTTCAACGACGAGGAGATCACCGACGAACGGCTCGAGGAGCGCGCCCGCGAGGTGCTCCGGCAGGTCGAGGCGGTCCGCAAGGCGCGCCAGGTGTACGAGAAGGCGCTGGAGAAGCTCGACGCCACGCCGAAGAAGGACAAGCGGAAGTACGTGCGCGCGCGCTGGAAGGCGATGCGGGCCCGGATCCTCGTGTCGCGCGGCATCCGCGAAATCGAGTTCACCGAGCCGGTCAAGCGGCGCCTCATCGAGGACATCAAGGAGGCCGTCGAGCGCATGGGCCGCGTCCAGCGGGAGGCCGACACCCTCGACCGGCAGCTGAACGCGAAGGCGAAGAAGTCGAAGCTGAAGGAGGAGGATCGCAAGGCCCTCCTCGCGCGGATGAAGGACCTGCGGGGCGAGGTGAAGCGCCAGGCAGACCTGCTCGGCGAGACGCCGGCCTACCTGCGCCGATCGCTCGAGACCATCCGCCGCGGCGAGGCCCAGGCCGAGCAGGCGAAAAAGGAGCTGGTCGAGGCGAACCTGCGCCTGGTCGTGTCCATCGCGAAGAAGTACACCAACCGCGGGCTGCAGTTCCTCGATCTCATCCAGGAAGGCAACATCGGCCTCATGAAGGCCGTCGACAAGTTCGAGTACCGGCGCGGCTACAAATTCTCGACCTACGCCACGTGGTGGATCCGCCAGGCCATCACCCGCGCCATCGCCGACCAGGCGCGCACGATCCGGATCCCGGTCCACATGATCGAGACCATCAACAAGCTCATCCGCACGTCGCGCTCGCTCGTGCAGGAGCTGGGCCGGGAGCCGACCTCGGAGGAGATCGCCGTGCGCATGGACATCCCGGTGTCCAAGGTGCGCAAGGTGCTCAAGATCGCCCAGGAGCCGATCTCGCTCGAGACGCCCATCGGCGAGGAGGAAGACTCGCACCTGGGCGACTTCATCGAGGACCGCAACGTGGTGTCGCCCTCGGACGCGGTCATCAACCTGAACCTCAAGGAGCAGACCGACTCGGTCCTCAAGACGCTGACGCCCCGCGAGGAGAAGGTGATCAAGATGCGTTTCGGCGTCGGCGACGGCTCCGAGCACACGCTGGAGGAGGTCGGCCAGAGCTTCGCGGTGACCCGCGAGCGCATCCGGCAGATCGAGGCGAAGGCGCTGCGCAAGCTGCGGCACCCGTCGCGGAGCCGGAAGCTGCGCGCATTTCTCGAAGGACGGTCTTCGCAGTAAGCTTATGCGGGCCCATAGCTCAGCGGTAAGAGCCGCCGGCTCATAACCGGCCTGTCCCAGGTTCGAATCCTGGTGGGCCCACCACACACCATGCATCCTGATCTTGACCGGGTCATTCACCTCCAGCAGATCGAGGACGCCGCCGAGCGGGCGCGCCGGACGATCGCCGACGAGCCCGCCCGGCAGCAACAGCTCGCGGCGGCCCTCGAATCGGCCCGCCAGACGCTCGAGCACGAGCGCGCCCGCCTCGCCGCCAACCAGGCCGCGCGGCGCGAGATCGAGAAGGAACTGTCCATGCATCAGGCCCGGCTCTCGAAGTACCGGGACCAGCTCATGGAGGTGAAGACCAACCGCGAATACCAGGCGATGCAGAAGGAGATCGAGACGGCGCAGCACGAGATCCGGAAGCAGGAAGATCGCCTGCTCGAGCAGATGATCGAGTTCGACGAGGTCACGCTTCACGTGAAACAGGCCGAGCAGGCCTACATCGACGACCAGGCGGCGAACGACGCGGGGCGCGCCGCCCTCGCCGCGGAGCTCGCGGAGGCCCAGGCGGCCATCGGCCGGCTCGCCGGAGAGCGGGCGGCCCTCGCGGCCGGGATCAGCCCGCCGATCCTCGCCGTGTTCGACCGCGTGCTGAAGCACCGGAAGCTCTCCGCGGTCGCCCCGGTCCGCGGGGGCCGCTGCTCCGCGTGCCAGATCCTCATCCGGCCGCAGACGGTGAACGAGCTGCGCCGCAACGAGATCATCTTCCAGTGCGAGAGCTGCCACCGCATCCTCTACTACGAGCAGGTGCCGGCGGCGGCCGACCCGGCTCCCCACCCCACGGAGTAGGCCGCGCATGATCGTCAACATCGACGGCGGGTCCAGGGGCAACCCCGGCCCGGCCGGCTTCGGCGTGCGCGTCGCCGCGCCAGACGGCTCAGTGGTGGCCGAATTCGGCGAGGCCATCGGCGTCGCCACCAACAACGTGGCGGAATATCGCGGCCTGCTCGCCGCCCTCCGCTACGCGAAGGAGCACGGCTACACCGGCCTCACCATCCGTTCGGATTCCCTGCTGCTCGTCTGCCAGATGCGCGGCGAGTACAAGGTGAAGAACCCCGGCCTCCAGGCGCTGCACGCCGAGGCCCGGCGGCTCGTGTGGGAGTTGGGCCGGGTGCGCTTCGAACACGTGCGGCGCGAGTTCAACGCCGACGCCGACCGGCTGGCGAACGAGGCGATGGACGGGAAGCGCTAACGACATGCGGCGCCCCCCGCCATGCCGCCCCGCCGGGTCCTGGCGGATGAGAGGCCCGATGGATGCACTGCCTGACAACGCCCGCCGCCGGAACGCCTGGATTCCGGCCGTACTGGTCCTGAGCGCCTGCGCGTATGTCGGCGTCGCGATGTGGATCAACGGCGGGACGATCTTCCGCCGCTCGCTGTTCGACTACTACTCGCTTCTGGCGGACGCCGTCGCGCACGGCCGGCTCTGGCTCGAGGGCAGTCTGCGAACCGACGATCTCGCCGTCTACCAGGGGCGCGTCTACATGTACTGGGGCGTGTCTCCTCTGGCGGCTGTCGCGGTGTTTCACGCGATTGGACACGGATTCCAGCTCGACGTGGCGTACACGGTGCTGCTCGGGGTGGCCAACATCGCCCTGTTCGCCTGGATGGTGCGCGAGGCGGGGCGGGCCCTGCAGGTCGATCTTCCGCCCGTGACGCGGGCCGTGGTGGTGCTGCTGTTCGCGTTCGCCTCCCCCAACTTCTATCTGTCGATGCAGGGGCGCATCTGGCACACGAATCAGATCATCGCCACGGGGTATTTCCTGGCGTTCCTCGGGTTCTTCTTCCGTTTCGTGCACCGGGGACGCACGCTCGACTTCGTGATCGGCGCAGTGTTCTTCCACGCCGCGTGGGTGGCAAGGATGACGTACGGCGTTGCCGGGCTCCTGCTGCTCTACCCGCTCCAGTCCTGGACTCGCAACCGATCCCAGGCCCTCGTGTGTCTGGCCGCGGCGGCAGGCCTGGGGCTCGCCGCGGTGGCCGGCTGGGCCGCGTACAACTACGTGCGGTTCGCCCAGTTGACGGAGACAGGGTACAGCTACATGGCCCACTCCACGCGATTCGTCGCCGGCGTGCGCAGCCGCGCGCTGTGGAGCACAGAGTACCTGCCGCACAATGTCCACTACTACGTCTTCAACCTCCCCATCGACTGGGTGACCGGACGCTTCAAGCTCGACCTCGAAGGGAACAGCGTGCTCTGCTTCTATCCGTGGACCGCGCTCGTTCCCGGACTCACGGTGGCGTGGCGCCGCGTCGCAGGGCAGCAGCGGCCGCTCGTCTGGTGCCTATCGGTCGTGTCGGCCATCCAGGTGGCGGCGCTGCTCACCTTCTATGCGACCGGCTGGACACAGGTGGGCGCGAGGTACTTCCTCGACGCCACGCCGATCCTGTTCGTCCTGCTGCTGCCGGTGCTGTCGCGCGTGCCAACGGCCGCACTGCTGGCCCTGGCTACGGGCGGGGCGGCCCTGAATCTGGCCGGGATGCTCGACTTCTACGCCATCCCGTTGCGGTAGCGCCCGACGATTCGACGCGTCCGCCCGGCCCGCATCCGCCTCCGTGTCACGAGGGGCCCTTCGCGCGTATGACGCCAATCATCCTTCCGGCCCGCTCGCCCTCCACACGATAGGAACGGAAGGTCTCGCGGTGGCAGGACGTGCAGACGCCCGAGACGTGGATCTGCGAGACCGGGATGCCCGCGCCGCGCAGCTGGTCGGCGTTTGCCGCCCATGTGTCGAGGAACAGGGCCGGACCCCTGCCTGACGCAGCCGGGTTGGTTCCTGGCACGCCGTGGCGCGGCTCGGCGCGCGGGTGCGGGCTGAACCACGCCTCCGGCGAGCCATTCCAGCAACCCGCCGCTTCGAACGCGGCGCGCACGTCCTGCCCCACGCGGTAGCAGCACGGGCCGATGCTCGGGCCGATGGCGGCGACAAGATCCCGGGGCGCGGATCCGAAGTGGACGCCGAGCGCCTCGACGGCCGACCGCACGGCGCCCGCCGCCGTGCCGCGCCAGCCGGCATGCACGGCGGCCACCGCGCCGGTCCGCGCGTCGGCCAGCAGCACCGGCACGCAGTCGGCCACCTTCACGCAGAGGGCCAAACCGGGATGGTCGCTCACGGCGGCGTCTCCGACGCCCCAATCGGTCTCCTCCGGCGGGAATACGTCGTGCCGTCCGAGGCTCACCACGCGCGTGCCGTGCACCTGGTGCAGCCGGACGATGGAGTGCGGCGGGACGCCCAGCGCCAGCGCCACGCGGTGCCACCCGTCTCCTGGCGAAAGCGGCCCCAATCCGAGCGCGGGCTCGCGCGTGGTGAAACAGTGGTCGGCCACGGCGGCCAGCGCACGGCAGCTGAGGGCGGGGCCCCACGGGTAGCGCGCCCACTCGAAGGCGTCGGGCAGGGGAACTTCAGGCATACTGGAGACCTATGACGATTCTTGGCATCGGACTCGACGCCACCGACATCCCGCGCGTCGAGAAGGCGATTGCGCGCTACGGCGATCGCTTCATCCATCGTATCTTCACCGAGGCGGAAATCAGGTACTGCTCCGGCAAGTACCGCCCCGCGCCCCACTACGCGGGCCGGTTCGCGGCCAAGGAAGCCGCCATGAAGGCGCTCGGCACGGGACTCGCCCGCGGCGTCTCGTGGCGGGACATCGAGGTGGTGCGGGGCGGCGGGCCGCCCCGCCTCGCGTTCCGCGGTGGCGCGCTCCGGCAGTTCGAGCGGCTTGGCGCCTCCTCGTCGCTCGTCACCATCACGCACGCGGACACGCTCGCGCTGGCCCAGGTCGTCCTCCTCAAAGCCGACTGACAACCGGACCGGCTTCAGGACCTGTGCGCGGCGGTCCGCCACCACCGCGAACGCGGGTCCTGACACCGCCGGGCTCGCCGTAACGCGAGTTGACAGTCAGAGCCGCGGCGCACCGCGCGCGAAGACCGCGCCAGCCCGGTCCCGTCCCGATCGTCCGTTCCCCCAGCAGCTTGCGGCGACACTGCCGCGGGCGCGGCGCCGGGCATCGCGCTTGCCCCTCCCTGCTCCGTGTCGCAGGCCGGCGTTCAGCACGCCGCTCTCCGCGCCCGGGTCCAACGACCATGCCGGCCCGCGGCACTCCCGGAACCTCTCCGCCGGGCGCGGCGCAGGCGGGGCTCGAGGAGCAGATCATGGTGGTGAAGTTCGCACAGAACGACCGCGGCAACCCTCCCGGCAAGCTGGCCGACGCCGAACTCCATTTCAGCGAGGGGACGCTCGACGGCCTCAAGCTCATCGGCTTCGGGATCTGGGAGCGGAAGAACGGGAACGGCCGGAACGTCACGTTCCCGGCGCGGCAGTACTCGGTCAACGGCGAGCGGCGCAGCTTCGCGCTCCTGCGCCCCGTCGTGGACGCGGCGGCCCAGGATCGCGTGCGCGAGTTCATCCTCCAGGCCTATGCGGAGTACGAGGAGCAGCTCGTCGCGGCGGACTGAAGGAGCCGCCATCGGGCGTCGACGCGCGCCGGGTGCGGGGACCTAGCGCCGGCCGCGTCCGTCCATCGGCTCGCGTGCGGTCGCAACCGCTTCGCCCGCGAGGAATCGCCCGCGATCGCGCGGGTCGTAGAACCGCACTTTGACGGGCCGGCCAACCTCCGCCATCGGAGGCCAGTCGAGGAGACCGAGCGGGCTGGACGCGGCGAACCTCTCCCGGAACCCGGCTTCCTCCCAGGCTTCGAGGACGAAGTACGGCGGGTATCCCTCGCGGTTGAGGAACTGCACGGCCGCGTCGAGGCCGTTCGGCTCGAGGTGGTCGAAGCGCACCGTCGTCCGGCCGCCGTACATCCGCAACGGGCCGCTCTCCTGCATGCTCAGCAGGACGGCCCGATCGGGCAGGTTCCGGGACGCGAACGCCCCGGCTGCCAGATAGCGGCTCTCGAGGCGATCGAGCGCGAATGCGCTGCGTTCGCCGGCCGTGGCGACGTACTGCCACGCGAGAAGCCCGACACCAGCCGCGACGAGCGGCGCGCGCACGACGGCCGGCGCTGCCGACGCCAGCCGGACGAGGATGGGCGCAGCGAGGATGAGCAGCACCGGTATGGCCGGGAGGAGAAACCGCAGGTACCACCACTCCTCGAAGGGCGAGTACGGCAGGTAGCACGCCAGGACCAGCGCGGCGAACCCGAGCCCGAACCAGGCCTGCGCGGGCAAAGACGCGCCGGGATGTCCGGGCCGCCTGGACCGGGCCGCGAAGGGGGCGGCGAGCCCGAGCAGGACGAGCGGTGTCTGCGTGTCGACGAGCCAGCGGGTGTACCGAACGGCATTGACCGGCACGTTGGCGGCGGCGAAGAGCTCCGACGCGGCCCCGTAGCCCGACGCGAGCGGTGAACCATAGAGCCGGGTGTGCAGCCAGGCCAGGAACGCGGCCGCCAGGGCGAGGGGCAGCGCGCAGACGAGAGCCGCGCGCAGCGCGGCCCGGAGTGTGCGATGTTGAAGAAACGCCTGGACCGCGACTGCTGCGGCCACGGGCAACGCAAGGGGCGCGAGGTTCAGGCGCGTCAGCACGGCCGCCGCCGCCCCGAGGCCGGCCACGCATGGCCGACCGGAGGCGGCCCCCCAGAGCGAGAGCAGCCAGCACGCCGTCACCGGCACGTCGCTCATCGGCTGAACCAGCTGGTAGAGGAACACCGGGCTTGCGGCGACGAGCAGCGCAGCGGCCGCCCCGCTGCCGGCGTCGGCGTACCGGCGGCCGAGGAGAAACGTCAGCCACACGGCGGCTGCGCCAAGCACCGGTACGACCCAGTACACCGCGTCCGTGCCCCCGATGCCCGCCGCCGCCGCCATCGCGAGCGGCAGTCCGGGCGGGTACGTCGGCACGATCATGCCCGGCTCGAGGCCGGGCCGGTATCCGAGAGGCGAAAGGCTCCACTCGGCCCCCGGCCAGGGGACAACGGCCGCCAGCGATTCGGCCTGCACCGGCAGGCCCTTCAGCCACAGGAGGGCCTGGCTCACGTAGCCGTAGGCGTCGGCGCCGCCGGCCACCCGGGTGCCCTTCACCAGTCCCACCAGCAGGGTGATGGCCGCGGATGCGGCCGCGATTCGCGCCGCATGCCGTTCGCGAGTGTCCCAGGCCCGGGAGAGCGCCGCCCCCGCCTGCGCGCCGCCCAGCCAGAGCGCGGCGCCGACCAGGCCCAGTCCGGCAGCCAGCAGGCGCCACGGCTCGTGCGCCCGCAGCCGCAGCGCGCCGACGGACCAGTCGATTCCCCCGGTTGCCGCAACGGCGGCGGCAAGCGCGAGCGCGAATGCGCCGGCGAGCGCGAGGCCGCGCCATGCGCGGCGTGGCGCACGGCTGGAAGCGTCAGGCATGGTCCGCCGCAGGCGTCAGGGGACCATTGGCAGCAGGCGGATGTTCTCCGCGGCCCGCTTGGGTGGCAGCGTCCATTCTTCCCGGAGTCCCTTCTCGAATTCGGATCGATAGAACGCCGATTTCAGGCCGCCGTCGATGATGTCCCACGGAAGCACGGCGTCGTGCGAGCGGTCGCGGTACACGTAGAAGCCTGGGTCGACGCCCGCCTCGGCCGCCGCCGCCCGCCACTGGCCGCCGTTCCGTTCAGCCGCCACGATGACGGGCGCCACGCGCCTGTCGCCCAGCGACAGCAGCGCCTGGTAGAAGGCATGGCGCTCGGGCTTGAGCGAAAAGTACACGTTGTCGATGCCGGCCGTCAGCGACCGCAGCCGCCTGATCGACTGCTCGAGCGCCGAGGGAGCCGCCATGGGCAGCCACTGATACGCCGTGCCCGGCTTCGGCACCAGGGGGTTCACACTGGCGGCGATCCGCCCGACCCGCCCGCGCGGGCGGCCGTGCGCCATCATCCGCTCCTTGATCGCGATCGACAGATCTCTGATCGCCACCAGGTCCTCGTCGGTTTCCGTCGGCAGGCCGATCATGAAATAGAGCTTCAGGTTCTCGATGCCGCTGCGGAAAATGAGGTCGGCCCGGTCGAGGATCTCGTCGTTCGTCATCGTCTTGTTGATGACGCGCCGCAGGCGGTCCGACCCGGTTTCGGGCGCGATGGTGACCGACCGCTCTCCGCTCTCGCGGAGCATGCGGACAATCGGTTCGGTCAGGTCGTCGAGACGGAGGGACGCCGGGCTGATCGAGTAGCCCATCGCGAGGAGGCCGGCGAGCAGCCGCTCGATCTCGGGGTGATCGCACAGCGCGATCGACACGAGTCCGACGCGGCTGGCATGGGCCCGCGCAGCCTGTGCAATCGCCAGGATCCGGTCGGCCGGGAACGCCCGGACGGGGAGGTAGTTGTAGCCGGCCCAGCAGAACCGGCACAGGTTCGCGCACCCGCGCACGACCTCAACGAGCAGGCGCGACCCGAACTCGGTCTCGGGGGTGAAGATCACCGTCGATGGCGGGTCCGCGCCGGCCGACGCGGCGAGCGCGGCCTTGCGCACCGGCACGGCGGCGGCGGAACCCGGCGCCGGCTCGAAAGCCTCGATGGTTCCCCCTTCGCCGTACCGGACGCGGACGAGCGAGGGCACGTAGAACCCGCGCTCACGGGCCAGCGCCTCGAGCAGGCCGTCCCTGTCCGCGGCGGCGGCGATCTGGCGCACGAGGGCGGGCACGAGCACCTCGCCCTCGCCGGCCGCCACCACGTCGGCGAACGGCGCCAGCGGCTCGGGGTTCACGAAGGTCACCGCTCCGCCGACGACGACGAGTGGGTGGCGTGCGGTCCGCTCCGCGGCGTAGGTCGGCAACCCGGCCAGGCGCAGGAGGCTGACGAGGTTCGTGTAGTCCCACTCGAAGGAGACCGAGAACGCCAGGACGTCGAAGTCCCCGACCGGCGTTCCGGATTCAAGGGTCGTGAGCGATCCCGGGCGCTCGAGCGCCGCGGCGAGCTCGCTCCGCCCGGGCAGGAACACGCGCTCGCACACCACGTCGTCGAGGTCGTTGAACAGACGGTAGACCGTCTGGAAGCCCAGGTTGGACATCCCGACCCAGTACGTGTTCGGGAACGCGAGCGCGATGCGGAGCCGGCCGGCGTGCGGCTTGCGCACGTAGCCGACTTCACGCGCGAGGAGGCGTGATGATTCTCCGGGGCGAGAGGCCCTGCCCATGTGTCTATGCGCCATCACCCGGCGGCCGCGCCGCGCCGGCGCTCAGGAATCTCGCGCTCAGGCGACGGCGCTCGAAGATGCCGTGGGTCTACGCACTGTACCACGTGGCCGAGGTCAGGCCTGCTTGACCCGCCGCATGAAGGCCGGCACCTCGAGGGTGTCCGCGTCGCCGCCCTCGGCCGCCGCGCCGTCCTGGCCCGCCAGCGGGTCGATCGTCATGGCCAGCGGCATCCCGGCGGCCGGCGCGGCGACGCCGACGCCGTGCCGGCGGGCGATGGTCAGGTGCGAGGCCCCGTCGGCGTTCAGCCACGACGTGTAGTTGCCGAGGTCCACCGGCGTGTGGCCGGCGCTGCCCGGCACGACGGCCCGGGCGCCGGGCCGGTCGAAGCCGGTGGCGATCACGGTGAGCTTCACCTGGCCGTCGAGCTTCGGGTCGATGACGGCGCCGAAGATGATGTTCGCCTCCTCGTGGGCGGCCTCGTGGATGATCGTCGACGCCTCGTGGACCTCGACCAGCGACAGGTCCGACCCGCCGGTGACGTTGATGATGACGCCCCGCGCGCCATCGATGGACGCGTCCTCGAGGAGGGGGCTCGAGATTGCCTTCCTGGCGGCGTCCACGGCCCGCGTCTCGCCGTGGCCGATGCCGGTGCCCATCACGGCAACGCCCATGCCCGTCATGATCGTCTTCACGTCGGCGAAATCGAGATTGATCAGGCCGGGCTGCAGGATGAGGTCCGAGATGCCCTGGATGGCCTGGCGCAGCACCTCGTCGACGGCGGCGAACGCGTCGAGCAGCGGCGTCTTGCGGTCGATCGTGCCGAGCAGGCGTTCGTTGGGGATCGTGATGACGCTGTCGACGCAGTCGCGCAGTTCCTCGAGGCCCCGCTCCGCCTGGATCGCCCGCTTGCGGCCCTCGAAGGTGAACGGCCGGGTTACGACGGCGATGGTCAGCGCGCCGAGTTCGCTCGCGAGGCTGGCGATGACCGGCGCGGCGCCGGTCCCGGTGCCGCCGCCGAGGCCCGCGGTGACGAACACCAGGTCGGCGCCGTCGATGGCCTGGATGAGCTTGTCGGTGTCCTCGAGCGCGGCGTGCCGGCCCACCGAAGGATCGGCGCCCGCGCCGAGGCCCTTGGTGAGCTTCTCGCCCAGCTGCACCTTGACCGACGCCGCGTTCATGCGGAGCGCCTGGACGTCGGTGTTGGCGACGATGAACTGGACGCCATCGAAGCCTTCACGCACCATGCGGTTCACGGCGTTGCTGCCGCCGCCGCCGACGCCGACGACCTTGATGCGTGCGCCGGCATGCGAGGCGTCGTCGATCATCATCCTGAACGACGTCGCGGCCGCGCGTGAACCGGCTGAGGGCTGGCTGTCGATCGGGTTCGGCATCGATGGTCTCCACTGTTCGAGAGTCTATAGTGTCTAGAAGAATTCCTTGAACACACCCTTGACGAGCTCGGTCAGCCGGCCGATTCCGCGGCCGGAGGCCTGGGCCACCTCGTGAGCGCGCAGGCGGTGCGCGCGCAGGAGCAGCCCCACGGCGGTCGCGAACGACGGGTTGCCGACGTGGTCGGCCAGCCCGCCGAGGCCCGCGGGCGCGCCGCGGCGGACGGGCATGTCGAAGATCTGCTCGGCGATCTCGACCATGCCGTCGAGGTTGGCGCCGCCGCCGGTGAGCACGATGCCGGAGTTGAGCGACTTCTCGTAGCCCGCGCGGTGAATCTCGTCCCACACGAGGTGGCACATCTCCTCCGCGCGCGGCTGCAGCACCTCGGACAGGATCCGCCGGGCCATCGTGCGGGGCGCCCGCCCGCCGACGCTGGCCACGTCCATGGTCTCATCGTCGCCGACCATCGACGACAGGGCGCAGCCGCAGCGGCGCTTCAGCTTCTCGGCCTCCGGGATCGGCATGCGGAGGCCGACGGCGATGTCGCTGGTGAAGTGGTCGCCGCCGAGAGGCACGACGGCGGTGTGCCAGAGGAACCCCCGCTCGAAAATCGCGAGGTCGGTCGTGCCGCCGCCGATGTCGACCACGGCCACGCCGAGTTCCTTCTCGTCGGGCGTCAGCACGGCCTCGCTCGCCGCGAGCTGTTCCAGCACCGACTCCTGCACGTTGACGCCGGCCTTGTTGACGCAGCTTACGATGTTCTGCGTGGTGGTCGTGCCGCCGGTGACAATGTGGACGTTCACCTCGAGGCGGGCGCCGGTCATCCCAATCGGGTTCCCGATGCCGTCCTCGTCGTCGACGACGAAATCCTGCGGCAGCACGTGCAGGATCTCGCGGCCTCCGGGCAGGCTGACCGCCCTGGCCGCGTCGATGGCGCGCCGGACGTCGTCGCGCGTGATCTCCCGGTTGCGGCCCGCCACCGCCACCACGCCGCGGCTGTTGAACCCCTTGATATGCGTCCCGGACAGCGACACGTAGGCGTTGTCGATTTCGATGCCCGCGGTGAGTTCGGCGGCCTCGACGGCCTTCCGGATCGATTCGACCGCGGCCTCCTGGTTCACCACGGCGCCGCGCCGGATGCCCTGCGACTCGGCCACGCCCAGCCCGATGATCTCGACCTCGCCGTTGCCCATGACCTCGCCGACGATGGCCGCCACTTTCGACGTCCCGAGATCGAGCCCGACCAGGTGCCGCTCTTTTCGTCCCACGATTCCCCCACGCTACCGTGTCAGCCTGGCGCCTGCGTTTCGCGCGGGCTGCGCGCCGGCCGTCCGTCGCCGGGCGCCGCCGGCCCCCGCTCGGACGCCGACGTAGACTCGCTCGCCGAAGCGCACGTCCACGTAGTCGATGTCCGGCACCTGCTCCCGCAGCGCCGCCTGCAGCCGGACGTACGAGTCGAGGCGCTCGGCGAACGCCGTCTCGCCGAGGCGCACGACGGCCGGGTCGCCGTCGAGAATCACGCGCACGTCGTGCGGATTGCCGGCGTCGATCTGCGACACGAGGCGCGCGAGATCGGGCCGTGTCCGGAGCTCGGACATCAGCCGCGAGACGAGCTGGCCGCGCGCGCGGTCGATCGCCGGCGGCACCGACACGGGCGTCACGATCATGCCGTCGATGATCGGCAGGTCGCAGTCCGCGTACCGCGGCCCGTACTCGTCGATGACCGTGCCGGCCGCGTCGACCAGGAACAGGTCCGATCCCGCGCGCGCGATGCCCATGGGCGCGCGCTCGCGCAGTTCGACCTGGATGGTCCCGGGCAGGCGGCGGCGGAGCGTCGCGTCGGCGACCCACGCGGAGGCGAACAGCCTCGAGCGCCAGCGGTCGAGGTCCACAACCAGCAGGCTCTGGCCCGTCATCCCTTCCAGCAGGGCGGCGACCTCGCCGGCGTGCACGCGCTGGTTGCCGAGCACGCGGATGTGCTGCACGCGAAGCCACGGGAGGCCGACGACGGACGCGGCGGCCCAGAAGCCCGCGCCCGCGACGAGGCCCGCCAAGGCCAGCGCCTTCGCGACGCGCCACACCGGGCGCGCGCGCAGGTGGCGCCGCCTGGCGGCGGGAATCCGGCTGCGGCGGAAGCGGCGGTCGGCCGGGGCGGTGACGGACATGTCAGCTCCGGCCTTTCTCGCGGCGGCCCAGGGCTTCGAGCACGCTGGCGCCGACGGTGCCGATGGACCCGGCGCCGAGGGTGATGACGGCGTCACCCGGCTGCGCCAGCGACGTCACGGCCCCGACCATCTCGTCGATCGTGCGGGCCAGGTGCAGCCGATCCCCGAACTGCGGCGCCAAGGCCGCGGCAAGCGCCTCGATGGTCACGCCGGGGATGGGATCCTCGCCCGCGGCGTAGATGTCCGCGAGCACGAGCTGGTCGGCTTCGGCGAGCGCCGGGCCGAAGCGGTCCATGAGCCGGGCGGTGCGCGAATAGCGGTGCGGCTGGAACGCCACGATCAGGCGGCGCCCCAGCGAGGCGCGCGCCGCCTCGAGCACGGCGCGGATCTCGGTCGGGTGGTGGCCGTAGTCGTCGACGACCAGAACCCCATCCGCCTCGCCCAGGCGCTGGAACCGGCGGTCGGCGCCGCGGAACCCGGTGAGGGCCCCGGCCACCGTGCCGGCGTCGATGCCGAGTTCCAGGCCGACGGCGACGGCCGCGAGCGCGTTCAGCAGGTTGTGACGGCCCGGCACCGAGAGGCGCAGCGTGCACAGCGGCGACGGCGGCTGCGCGCGCAGCCCCGCGGCGGCCTTCAGGCCGGCGCCCGGCACGACCCGGCACGCCCAGGTGTCGCCGGCCTGCATCACGCCGGTGCCGCCGACGTCGGCATCGGCGGCGTCGAGGCCGTACGTGATCACCCGGCGCGTCATGCGCGGGAGGAGGCGCCTGACGTGCGGATCGTCGAGACAGGCCACGACGGCGCCGTAGAACGGCACCTTGTTGGCGAAATCGAGGAACGACTGGCACAGATCCTCGAAGTCGCGGTACGCCTCGAGGTGCTCCTCGTCGATGTTCGTCACGACGGCCACGGTCGGTGTCAGCCGCAGGAACGATCGATCGCTCTCGTCGGCCTCCACCACCATGTACTCGCCGCGGCCGAGGCGGGCGTTGCTGCCGAAGGCGGAGAGCCTGCCGCCGATGACCGCCGTCGGGTCCAGTCCGGCCCGCTCGAGCACGAGGGCCACCATCGACGTGGTCGTCGTCTTGCCGTGCGCGCCTGCCACGGCGATGCCGGATCGCAGCCGCATCAGCTCCGCGAGCATCTCGGCCCTCGGAATCACCGGGATGCGGCGCCGGCGGGCGGCGGCGATTTCGGGGTTGTCGGGCCGCACGGCCGAGGAGTAGACCACCACCTCCGCGTCCCCGACGTGCGCGGCGTCGTGGCCTTCGGCCACGCGGACCCCGAGGCGCTGGAGGCGCTCGGTGGTCTCCGACGCTCGCCGGTCGGATCCGCTGACGGCATAGCCGAGGTTCGAGAGCAGCTCGGCGATGCCGCTCATCCCGATCCCGCCTATCCCGACGAAGTGCACGCGCTGCGTGCGGCCGAGCACCATGCCTCCTCTACGTCGTGGCCGAGGCGCGCTGCGAGATGTTCAGCAGCACGCCCATGCCGACGAGGCTCACGATGAGCGACGACCCGCCGGCACTGACAAACGGCAGCGTGATGCCCTTGGTCGGCAGCAGGCCGAGCACCACGCTCATGTTGACGAACGCCTGCACCCCGATCATCGCGGTGAGGCCGAGAGCGACGAGCGATCCGAAGGCGTCCGGCGCCCTCGACGCGGTCTTCAGCCCGCGCCAGGTGATCACGCAGAAGCACGCCAGCAGCACCGTGGCGCCCACAAGGCCGAGTTCCTCGCCCACGACGGCATAGATGAAGTCGGTGTGCGGGTAGGGCAGGTAGCCCAGTTTCTGCACGCCGTAGCCGAGCCCGTTCCCCGTCACGCCCCCCGATCCGACGGCGATGAGCGACTGCACCAGCTGATAGCCCGAGTCCTGCCGGTCCGCCCAGGGGTCGAGGAAGGCGGTGAGCCGGCGGATGCGATACCGATCGAGGATCGCGACGACGGCCACGACCGGCACGATCACGGCTCCGGCCTTGACGACGTACCGCCAGGGCAGCCCCGCGGCGAACACCATCACCGCCACGATGGCCAGCAGCACCAGGGAGCTGCCGAAGTCCGGCTGCAGCATCATCAGCCCCAGGACCGGGACGACGGCGACGACAATCGGGCCGACGGCATAGCCCGGTTCGCTGATCCGCTCCATGCGCCGCTCGAGCACCGCCGCCGTGAACAGGATGATGGCGAGCTTGGCGAGCTCCGACGGCTGGATGCCCACGCCCGCCACCGCGAACCAGCGCCGCGTGCCGTTGATTCTCGGGCCGATGAGCAGGACGGCCGCCAGGGCGACGAGCGTGAACGCCAGGAGCCCGACGACGAGGCGCGGATCGCGGTAGCGCTCGTAGTCGATCCGCATCGCGATGAACATCGCCACGAGACCCATGGCGGCGAACAGGGCCTGCTTCGCCAGGTAGGCGTTCGGCCGGACGGACTCCTGCGCCGCCATCAGGTTCGAGGCGCTGTAGACCATCACGATGCTGACGGCGATGAGCGCCAGCGTCGTGATGAACAGCAGGCGATCGAATTTGAGCTTGCGTGCCATGTGTCTCGGAATCCCTAAAGTCCTCTGCCGTGTGCACCGACAAGGGAAGCGGCGCCGGACGGGGCGTCTGCCCCTGGTGTGAGCCGTCAGCAGTCATCAGCCGGATCCTGGGCATGGACACCAGCTCCCCGCGCGGGGCCGCGCGGGGTCCCAGCAGCCAGCTCCAAGCCGCGCGGAGCCGACTGACGACTGCTCACGGCTCACACCTGTCCCTCCGCCGTCGATCTCCCCCTCAGCCCTCCTCCCGCCGGAGCGCCGCCACCTCGGCCTTGAAGGCCCGGCCGCGCGCGGCGTAGTTGTCGAACATGTCGAAGCTGGCGCACGCGGGCGCCAGCAGCACGCTGCCGCCGGGCGCCGCGGCCGCCATCGCCGCACGCACCGCCTCGGCCATCGAGGCGGCGGCGCGCACGGGTGCGGCCCCGTCGAACGCCTCGCGCATCAGCGCCGCGGCTTCGCCAATCGCCACCACCGTCGCGCCCCGCGACGCGAGCGCGGGCCGCAGCAGCCGCAGGTCGCCGCCCTTGAAGCGGCCGCCCATGATGACCACCAGGCCGCGGCCGAACGTCTCGATGGCCTGCCTGGCCGCGTCGACGTTGGTGGCCTTCGAGTCGTTGACGAACCGGACGCCGCCGATCTCGTCCACCAGCTCCATGGCGTGCTCGAGGCCGGCGAACGACGCCGCGGCCCGGGCCACCGCGTCGGGCCCGGCGCCGGCCGCGCGCGCGATGGCGGCGGAGGCCAGCACGTCCGCCAGCAGGTGCGGCCCGATGAGCCGGACGTCGCTCGTCTTCATGAGCTGCGTGTCGCCGGCGGGGCCGCGCTCGACGATCCAGCCGCCGGCCACGGTCACGCCGTCGTCGATCCGCGCGTCCCTCGCGAAGCGCACGACTCTCGCCCGGCCTGCGACGGCCATCGCGAGCGCGCGCGCGTCGTCCGCGTTGGCCACACTGATGTCGCGCCCGGTCTGCCGCGCGAAGATGCGCGCCTTCGCGGCGGCGTACTCCTCGACACTGGCGTGGCGGTCCAGGTGGTCGGCGCTGAGATTCAGCATCGCCGCGATCCACGGGTGGAAGGTGTCCGTGGTCTCGAGCTGGAAGCTGCTCACCTCGACCACGTGCACCGTCCCGGCGGTCGACGCGGACACCTGGCTCGCGAGCGGGGTGCCGATGTTGCCGCCGACGAGCACGCGCACGCCCGCCTCCTCGAGCATCCGCCCGACGAGCGCCGTCGTGGTCGACTTCCCTTTCGTGCCGGTGATGGCCACCACGCGGCCGAGCAGCCATCGCGACGCCAGTTCCACCTCGCCGATGACGGGCACGCCGGCCGCCCGCGCCGACGCGACGGCCGGCTGGCCGGCGGGCACGCCCGGGCTGACCACGACGAGATCCGACCCGGTCAGCAGGCCTTCGGGATGGGAACCGAGCGCCAGCGACACACCGATGGCCGCAAGCTCCGCGGCCGCGTCCAGCGACGGCCTCAGGTCGGTCAGCGTGACGGAGGCGCCGCGCTCGACGAGCAGGCGCGCGGCGGCCACGCCGCTCGCGGCGCCCCCGACCACCGTTACGCGCTGTCCGCGAACCGTGAACTCGCTCATCTCGACCTGCTGCCTGCGCATTGCCGAAGCCGCCGCGGCCGCGGGGCTCACGCCCCGGCCTCCTTGATCCGGTCCGCCACGAGGTCGGTGCGGACGCCGCGGGACCCCTTCACCAGCACCACGTCGCCCCCGCGGAGCATCGGCACGACGGCGTCGGCCGCCTCGGCGCTCGTCGCCGCGTGCCGCACCGCCCCCGCGGGCATCCCCGCGGCGGCGGCCGCCTTCGCCATCGCCAGCGCCGGCGCGCCGCCCACCGTCACCAGGTGCGCCAGTCCGGCGCGCGCCGCCGCGCGCCCGCACGCCTCGTGCAGGGCCACGGCCTCGTCGCCGAGTTCGAGCATCTCGCCGAGCACTGCGAGGCGCCTCGAGCACGCGCGCTCGGCCGCGACGGCTTCGAGCGTGCGCTGCAGCGCCCGGGGATTCGAGTTGTACGAATCGTCGACCAGCGTGACACCCGACGCGAGGCGCCACACTTCGCCGCGCCGCGCGGCGGGTCGCGCCGCCGCGAGGCGTTCGACCATGGCGTCAAGCGGCACGCCGTAGCCGCCCGCCACCGCCATCGCGGCCAGGGCGTTGGCAAGGTGCCCGCGCCCGAGGAGCGGCACGTCGATCACGGAGGTCCCCCATGGCGTGGTCACCGTCGCGCGGGTGCCTGCCAGGCCCCGATCCACCACGCCCGCGGCCGACACCTCGGCCGGCACCCCGATCCCGAAGGTCACCAGGCGGGCGGACGCGGCACTCACCCTCGCCATCACGAGCGGATCGGCGGCGTTCGCCACGACGACCGACTCCGGCGTCGCGCCCGCCAGGATCTCGGCCTTGGCATCGGCGATGGCCTCGAGCGACGGGAAGAACGCCGAGTGGACCTCGGCCACCAGCGTCCAGACGCGCACGTCGGGCTGCGCGAGGTCGACCAGCGCGCGGATCTCGCCCGCGTGGTTCATCCCGAGTTCGACAACGGCGATCTCGGGCCCGTGGCGGAGTTCGATGAGCGAGAGCGGCAGCCCGATGTGGTTGTTGAAGTTGCCCTGGTTGCGGAACACACGGTAGCGCGACGCGAGCAGATTGGCGGTGAGCTCTTTCGTCGTCGTCTTGCCGGCGCTGCCGGTGATCGCCACAACCTGCGCGCCCGACGCGCGCCGGATGTGCGTCGCGAGGCGCTGCAGGGCCCGGGTCGTGTCGTCGACCCGCACCGCCACAATGGCATCGCCCACATCCGGCGGCAGAGACGAGGGATCGGACACGACCACGCCGGCGGCTCCGGCCCGGAGCGCCTCGCCGATGAACCGGTGGCCGTCGAGGCGCTCCCCGATGATCGCGACGTAGACGTCACCGGCCCGCAGGGTGCGCGTGTCGATCGACACTCCGCCGACCGCGGCCCCGGCCGGGCCCGCGACGAGCGATCCCGCCATGGCCGCGGCAGCCCGGGCGGCGGTGAGCCGGACCGGAGCCGCGCTCACGACGCCCTCCGCAGGCGCCGCCGCGCGAGCGCGTCCCGGGCTTCCGCGGCATCGTCGAACGGGAGCACGCGGTCCCGGATGACCTGGTACTTCTCGTGGCCCTTCCCGGCGATGACCACGACGTCGCCCGGGCCGGCTTCGGCAATGGCCCGGTCGATGGCGGCGCGACGGTCGGCCAGCCGCCACCAGCGCAGCCCGACGCCCGTCGTCGACGCCGCACCGCCGTCGGGCCGGCCGCGATCCTGCGGCGGCGCGAAGCCCAGTTCGATTTCGTCGATGATGCGCTCGGGGTCCTCCGAGCGCGGGTTGTCCGAGGTGAGGCCCACCGTGTCGCTCAGCCGCGCCGCCACGGCACCCATCAGCGGGCGCTTGCTCCGGTCGCGGTCGCCGCCGCAGCCGAACACGGTGGTGAGCCGCGCGGCGGCGATGGGGCGCACCGCGTCGAGCAGGTTCTTCAGCGCGTCGTCGGTATGGGCGTAGTCGACGATGACCGTGACGTCGTCGCCGGGTGAAGACACGATCTGGACACGGCCGGGCACCGATTCGACTCCCGCCAGCCCCGCCTCGATGGCGTGCGCCGGCAGGTCGAGCGCCACGCCCGTCGCGATCGCCGCGAGCAGGTTGTACACGTTGAACCGGCCGGCCAGGCGCGAGCGGACGCGCACGGGGCCTGCCGGCGTTTGCGCCAGAAACTCCAGGCGCACGAGCGCGGGCGGCAGCGACTCCGGCATGACGTCGGCAGGCTGATCCACCGCGAAGGTCATGCCGTGCGGCAGCTCGGCGGCCAGCACGGCGCCCCGCCTGTCGTCGAGGTTCACGACGGAGGGCGCTCCGGCCGGCAGCAACTCGAACAGCCGCCGCTTCGCCGCGAAGTACCGCTCCATGTCCTCGTGGTAATCGAGGTGGTCGCGCGTCAGGTTCGTGAAGACCGCGGCGGCGAAGCGGGTGCCGTCGACACGCTTGAGCGCGAGCGCGTGCGACGAGACTTCCATGGCGCACGCGCCGCAGCCGGCCTCGAGCATCTCCCGCAGCATCCCCTGCACGTCGGGAGCCTCGGGCGTGGTCCGCGCCGCGTCGCGTACGTCGGTCCCGACGCGGTACTGCACCGTGCCCATCAGGCCGCACCGGATGCCTGCGGCCTCGAACGCCCCCTGCACCAGGTACGACGTGGTGGTCTTGCCGTTGGTGCCGGTGATGCCGACCACGCGCAGACGCCGGCTCGGATGGCCGGAGAAATGCGCGGCGAGCAGCGAGAGCGCCAGGCGCCCGTCGGCGACCGTGATCCACGGGACCGGGCACCCCTCCGGTGGGGCCGCCTCGGCGACAACGGCCGCCGCGCCTTTCGCGATGGCCTGCCCCGCGAACGCGGAGCCGTCCGCCTGCGCCCCTTTCAGCGCCACGAAGAGCGCCGAGGGCGACACCTCCCTGGAGTCGTACGCGATGGATCCCACCGCCGGGTCGGACGCCGCTCCGCCGGTGCCGGGAACGGCCGGCCGCGTCTGCAGCCCGCTCTCATCGAGCACGGTGAGGAGCTCGCGCAACGTCATGGGCGCTGGGGCGGGGGTTCGAGCGCCGGTGCGACGCGGCCGAGCCAGAGCCGGCACGCTCGCCCGGGTTCGAGCGCCGCGCCGGCAACAGGGTCCTGGTCGATGACGATGCCGTTCCCGGTCAACTGCGGCACGAGGCCGAGACGCGCGAGCCGGCGCGCGGCTTCGCGCGCCCCGAGGCCGCGGACGTCGGGAACCGCGGGCGGCCCGGCGACGACGCTGAACTGCGGCGGGCCCGCCGCGGCCATCGTGCGGACGATCTCGGAGGACGGGGCGTCCGCGGCCGAGGCCCTCAGGAGCACCGGGGGAAGGGGGTTGATCGTCGGCGGCACGCCCGCGTGGCGGAGCGCCGCTTCCGCGATGCGCTGGAAGATCGGCGCCGCCACCGTCGAACCGAACCGGGACGGGCCGCGCGGCGTGTCGATGACCACGAGAATCGTGAAGGCCGGCTGCCGCGACGGCACGAACCCGGCGAACGACACGTTGTAGTCGGTGTTCGAATACCGCCGGTTGACGATCTTCTGGGCCGTGCCCGTCTTGCCCGCCACCGTGTACCCGGGCACCTGCGCCGGCTTGGCCGTGCCGTCCGAGACGACCTGCTCCATGATCGCCACCAGCGTGGCGGCCGTCTCGCGGTCGATCGCCCGGCGCAACTCCCGCGGGGCGACTTCGGTCCGCACCGACCCGTGCCGCAGCGCGCGCACCAGCCGCGGCTGGAGGAGGCTGCCGCCGTTGGCGACCGCCGACACGGCCGCGGCCATCTGCAGGGGCGTGACGCCGATCTCGTAGCCCATCGACACCGAGGCCAGCGTCCCGGTGCTCCACCGGCGCGGGTCGGAGAGCTGGCCCCGCGTTTCGCCCGGCAGGTCCCCCGACACCCGCTCGCCGAAGCCGAACCGCCGCACGTACTTCCCGAGCCGTTCGGCGCCGATGCCGAGGCCGATCTTGATGGCGCCGATGTTGCTCGACTTGACGAGCACGTTGGTGAAGCTCAGCACGCCGTAGTTGTGCCGCTTCGCTTCGGTCACCGTCCGGGAGCCGAGGCGCCACACGCCCGCGCTCGCGTCGATGAGGTCGGAGGGCTTGAAGACGCGCTCCTCGAGCGCCGCCGACGCGGTGACGATCTTGAACGTGGACCCCGGTTCGTAGATCCCCTGGACCGCCGGGTTCATCCACAGCTCTCGCGGGAAGTCCCCGTGGAAGTTCGGGTTCACCGGCGGGTAGTTCGCCATGGCGAGGATCTCGCCCGTGCGCGGGTCCATGACGATGACCGACCCGCCCGAGGCGCGGTGCTCGGCGACGCCCCGCTGGAGTTCCCGCTCCGCGATGAACTGGATCTGCGCGTCGATGGTGAGTTCGAGCGTGTCCCCCTGGATCGGCTCCTTGTCGATGCGGGTATTGAACGCCTTGCGGTCCCTGGCGAGCTCCAGGAAGGCGCTGCCCGGCGTGCCGCTGATCCTGGAGTTGTAGGACTGCTCCACCCCGGACAGCCCCTGGTGGTCGATGCCGACATAGCCCAGCACGTGCGCGGCCAGCTCCCGGTTCGGGTAGTAGCGCCGCGGCTCGGACTCGGTGAAGATGCCCGTGAGCGCGCGGGCGGCGACGCGGGCCATGACGCGGGCGCCCACCTCGAGCGGCACCTGACGGCGGAGGTACACCGACGCGCGCTGCTTCTGGGACAGGCGCTGCGCATACGCCTCGCGCTCCCGCGGCGTGCAGTCGCCGAGACCCTCACACACCGCGTCCGCCACGGCGACCGGATCGTCGATCTTCTTCGGGATCCCGCAGAGCGTGACCGCGTCGACGCTGATCGCGAGAATCCGCCCGGCCCGGTCGACGATGTCGCCGCGCCGCGGCATCAGCGTGCGGGTACGATCCTTCTGGGCGCTCGCTTCCGCCACGAGTTCGTCGTGGCAGTAGACCTGCAGCCAGACCAGCCGCGCCTGGATGACCAGGGCCCAGGCCGCGAGCAGGGCAGCCGCGAGCAGCACCCGGCCGCGCACCGTCTGCTGCCACGCTTTCGGGTCGGCTTCTTTCATGGTCGTCGGCTCCGCCTGCTGGCGCCTACCGCCTCGCGACAAGCGTGCGGGACGGCGTGGCCGCCTCGCGCACGATGTCCAGCACGACCGCCTCGGTCTGCGACGGCGCCACCAGTTCCAGATGCCGCAGGGCCAGGTTCTCGATCCGCTGCGGCTCGCGGAGCGTTTCGAGCTCGAGGCGCAGGTGCCGGTTCTCCGCCTCGCCGGCCGCGCGCTCCTGCTGGAGACGGTCGCGGGCGTACCCGACTTCCCGCCACTGGGAGTGCTCCCAGGCGACCAGCAGCAGCGCCCCGACGAACAGCGACCCGAAGAAGACCGACCACCACATCTCGCGCTGCCGGGCGCGGTCAACGTTGCGGACCGGGTGGTTCTGGACGTCCTTCGGAATGCTGAACGCCATCGCGTCGTGTGCCGGCCGGGTGCCTGCCATCGCCCTCACCCCACGCGTTCAATGGCCCGGAGCCGCGCGCTCCGCGCGCGCGGGTTCGAGCGGAGTTCGTCGTCGCCCGGGACGACCGACTTCTTCGTCAGCAGGCGGAACGTCCCGGCCTCCGTCCCGAGCGCCCGGAAGGTGTGCTTCACGGGTCTGTCTTCGAGGGAGTGGAACGTCACCACCGCGAACCGCGCGCCGAGGCGCAGCCGGGCGCACACCGCGCGGAGAAAGACGTCGAGGCCTTCGAGCTCGCCGTTGACCCAGATGCGCAGCGCCTGGAACGTCCGCGTCGCCGGGTCGATGCGGCCGCTGCGGCCGACCACGCGCCGCACGATGCCCGAGAGCTGCGCCGTCGTCCGGATCGGCGCGTCGCGGCGCGCCGCCACGATCGCCCGCGCCACCGCGCGCGAACGCCGTTCCTCGCCGTAGCGGAAGATCACGTCGGCGAGGTCGCGCTCGTCGACGTCGCTGAGGAGGTCAGCGGCGGTCAGGCCCTGACTCGTATCCATCCGCATGTCGAGCGCCTCGTCGCGCTGGAAGCTGAACCCGCGCCCCGCGCCGTCGAGCTGCATCGACGACACGCCGAAGTCCGCCACCGCGCCGTCGATCACGTCGATGCCGCGCGCGTCGAGCAGCCGCAGCACCTCCCGGTAGTCGCCGTGCACCAGCTCGACCCGGCCTCCCCACTCCGCGAGCGCGCGGCCCGCGAGCGCGAGCGCGGCCGGGTCGCGGTCGATCCCGATGAGCCGCGTCGCGCCCCCCTCGAGCAGGGCGCGCGCATGGCCGCCGAGGCCCACCGTGCAATCCACGAACAGCCCGCCGCGTTCCGGCTGCAGGGCCGCCAGCACCTCCGCCGTCATCACAGGCACGTGAGCGGACATCGCGGCGGTACCCGGGGGCTTCAGATCCCGAACTCGGCCAGCGCACGCGCATCGGCGTCGGTGAACGGGTCGTTGGCGAGCTTGGTGACGAACCGCTCGTGGTTCCAGACCTCGAGGTGGTCGTACTGCCCGAACACGTCCACCTCGCCGGCCATGCCCGCCGAGTCCCGCAGCCGCCCGTGGATGAGGACGCGTCCCTGGTTGTCCAGCTCGGCGGCCTGCCCGTAGTAGTTCACGCGGCTGAAGAAGCGGAGGCGTGCCGGATGGGTGGACGGGATCTGCGCGAGCCTGCGCTCGATCTCGATCCACACGGGCATCGGGTAGATGCGGACAGACTCGCCCGAAAGGCTCGTCACAAACAGGTCGCGGCCGTGCTGGGCCTCGACGACGGCCTTGAACGCGGTGGGAATCTTGAGCCGACCCTTGTCATCGATGCGGGCTGGCGCGTTCCCTCTGAGGACGGCGGTTTGCTCCACTTTGCTCCACCAGAGACCACTCGGATGTTAGAGAACC
This sequence comes from Vicinamibacterales bacterium, assembly GCA_046496425.1. Taxonomy (GTDB): domain Bacteria; phylum Acidobacteriota; class Vicinamibacteria; order Vicinamibacterales; family JAKQTR01; genus JAKQTR01. The sequence goes on along the minus strand of JAWOGY010000024.1, from coordinate 14,582 downwards.
GGCCGGGGCTTGTCAACGCCAAAATCCCTACGCTGGTAGGACTTGCAGCGAAAGTTGCTACGCTTTAGTTTCGCCTCGCAGGCGAAACTCGCCGCGCACCCGCGCGGGGGCGCGTGCTAGCATGGGTATTCCACAATTCCCCCGGGGACTCCCCCGGGCACCCGGAAGACGCCACGATGCTCCGCACCGCGCTCATCGGCTACCCCGCGACCGGCAAGACGACCCTGTTTCAGTTGATGACGGCGGCGCACGAGGCGCCGCGCGCCGCCCACGGGAGGCTGGAGGCGACGCTCGGCGTGGCGCGCGTCCCGGACCCGCGCCTCGACGTGCTGACGGCGATGTACAACCCGCGCAAACGCGTGCCGGCAACCGTCGAGTTCGCGGACATCCCCGGCCGGCCGGCCGGGACCGGTGCGGATGCTCTGCTCGACGTGGCGGCCTACCGCAACGCCGACGCCCTCGTGCACGTGGTGCGATCGTTCACGGACCCGGCGATCCCGCACGCGGCGGGTTCGGTGGATGCGCGCCGGGACGGGAGGGCGATGGAAGACGAACTGATCCTCGCCGACCTCGCGGTGGTCGAGAAGCGGCTGGATCGCCTCGAGAAGGACCTGAAGAAGACGCGCACGGCGGACCTCGAGAAGGAACAGGAGGTCCTGCGCCGTTGCAGGCCGCACCTCGAGACGGGCTCGCCGCTGCGGGCGCTGGAGCTTGGCGGCGACGATCGGCGCCGCCTGCGCGGGTTTCAGTTCCTCTCCGCCAAGCCGCTGCTCATGGTGCTGAACGTCGACGAGCGGGAGCTGGCCGCCGGCCTCGACGACCTGCTCGCGCGGCATGGCCTCGCGGAGCTGGCCTCCGGCCCGCAGACGCGCGCCATGGCGCTGTGCGCGAAGATCGAGCTCGAGATCGCCCAGCTGGAGCCGGCCGACGCCGCCGCGTTTCTGGCGGATCTCGGCCTTGCCGCGTCGGGGCTCGACAGGGTCATCCGCGCGAGCTACGAGCTGCTCGGCTACCTCTCGTTCTTCACGGTCGGCGAGGACGAGTGCCGCGCCTGGTCCATCCCGCGGGGGACGGCCGCGCAGGCCGCCGCCGGGGAGATCCACACGGATCTCTCGCGCGGTTTCATCCGCGCCGAAGTGGTCGCGTACGACCGCCTGATCGCCCGCGGCTCGATGGCCGCCTGTAAGGACCACGGCGAGGTGAGGCTCGAAGGCAAGGAGTACACCGTCCTGGACGGCGACATCATCAACGTCCGGTTCGCGACGTGATACGGTAAGCGGCGCGCATGGCAGTCCGGACCATCCTCGTCTGTGAAGCGCAGGTGCCCCTTGTCCGCGGCGGCGCCGAGATCCACGTGCGCCAGCTCGTCGACCGCCTCCGCGAACGCGGGTACGAGGCGGACCTCGTGTCGGTGCCCTTCAAGTGGTACCCGAAAGAGGAAATTCTCGCCCACGCGGCCGCGTGGCGTCTGCTCGATCTCAGCGAGAGCAACGGGACGCCAATCGACCTGGTGATCGGCACGAAGTTCCCGTCCTATTTCGCCCGCCACCCCAACAAGGTCGCGTGGCTCATCCACCAGTACCGCGCGGCCTACGAGCTGTGCGGCACGATGTACAGCGACTTCGCCCACACGGATCAGGACGTCGGACTGCGGCGGCAACTCATCGACCTGGATACGGCCATGCTCGGCGAGTGCCGCCGCGTGTACACGAACGCGCGCAACACGGCGTCCCGCCTCGAGAAGTTCAACGGGCTGAAGGCGGAACCGCTGTATCATCCCCCGAGGCTGGCCGACCGGCTGGCCGGCGGCCCGTCCGGCGACTACATCCTCTCAGTCGGGCGGCTCGAATCGGTGAAGCGCCACGATCTCGCCCTGCGGGCGCTCTCGATGGCCGGCGGGCCGCGCAGGCTCGTGATCGTCGGCGCGGGCACGCAGGAGGCGCACCTGCGCCGGCTCGCGGAAGAGCTGTCGCTCGGCGACCGGGTGGTCTTCGAAGGCGCGGCCGCCGACGAACGGCTGATCGAGCTGTACGCCGGCGCCCTTGGCGTCGTGTACGCCCCGTTCGACGAGGACTATGGCTACGTGACGCTCGAGGCGTTCCTGGCCCGGAAGCCGGTCGTCACGGCCCGCGACTCGGGCGGCACGCTCGAGTTCGTCGAGGACGGCGTGAACGGCTTCGTCTGCGACCCGGATCCGGCGGCGCTCGCCGAGGCGTTCAGCCGCCTGTCGGACGATGGCGCGCGCGCCCGGGCGCTCGGCGACGCCGGGTTCGATCGGGCGCGGCTGGTGACGTGGGATGGGGTGATCGAAAGGCTGGTCGGGGAGTAGTAGCCAGTAACCAGTAGCGGTTCGACACCGTTCGGCGGCTCAGGTCTTTCTACTGAATACTGACTACTGGCTACGAGAATTTCGATGGTTCCTGTGAAGAAACTGATCGTCCAGATCCCCTGCCTCAACGAGGCCCGGACGCTGCCGGCCACGCTCGCCGACATCCCGCGGGCGATCCCGGGCGTCGCCGCAGTCGAGATCCTCGTCATCGACGACGGGTCGCGCGACGGCACGTCGGAGGTCGCCCGCCGCCACGGCGTGGACCACATCGTCCGCTTCCCCCAGCGGAAGGGGCTCGCCTCGGCGTTCACGGCCGGCATCGACGCCTGCCTCAAGCTGGGCGCGGACATCATCGTCAACACCGACGGCGACAATCAGTACGCCGGCGCCGACATTCCGAAGCTGATCCAGCCGCTCCTCGAGGGCGAGGCGGACGTGGTCGTCGGCGACCGCGAGGTGCGGGACCTCGCGCACATGTCGGCGACGCGCAAGCGGCTGCAGTGGCTCGGGTCGTGGGTGGTGCGCCAGGTCTCCGACACGAAGGTGCCCGACACGACGAGCGGCTTCCGGGCGTACACGCGCGACGCGGCGCTGCGCATGACGATCGTCTCGGAATTCACCTACACGCTGGAGTCGCTCATCCAGGCGGGCAAGCGCCGCATGGCCATCGCGCACGTGCCGATCCGCAGCAACCCGCGCACGCGCTCGTCGCGGCTGTTCTCGAGCGTCTGGACGTACATCAAGGCCTCGGCGGCCACCATCATCCGCATCTACGCGATGTACGAGCCGCTGAAGGTGTTCGGTCTCATCGGCCTGCTCGTCTTCTCCGGCGGCCTCGCCGTGTCGCTGCGCTTCGTCTACTTCTTCCTCATCGGCGAGGGCCTCGGGCACGTCCAGTCCCTCATCTTCGCGGCCGTGCTGCTCATTGTCGGCTTCCAGATCGCGCTCATCGGGCTGGTCGCCGACGTCATCTCCGGCAACCGGAAGCTGCTCGAGGACCTGCTCTACCGCGTGCGGCGCATGGAACTGCGGCAGGGCGCGCCGGCCGACACGGTTCCGCCGGACGACGCGGACAGGAGCTAGCCCGTGGCGGACCCGTCTGCTGTCTCGATCGTGGTGCCGGCGTTCAACGAGGAGCCGGCCATCGGCCCCCTCGTGCAGGCGCTCGGCGCGGGCGGTGCCTGGCACGAGATCATCGTCGTCGACGACGGGTCGTCCGATGCCACTGCGGAGCGGGCCCGCGGCGCCGGCGCCACCGTCGTGCGCCACCCGTACAACAAGGGCAACGGCGCCGCCGTGAAGACCGGCATCAGGAGCGCCACCGGCGAGTTCGTCCTGATCGTGGACGGCGACGGCCAGCACCGGGCGGCCGACGCGGCGCGGCTGGTTTCGCGTCTCGGCGAGTACGACCTGGTGATCGGCGCGCGGTCGACGGGGACGCAGGCCACGCGCGCGAGACTCCTCGGCAACGCGGCGCTCAACTGGCTCGCGGGCTATCTCACGGGCCGCACGATCCCGGATCTCACCTCGGGCTTCCGCGGCGCGCGCCGGTCGCACCTGCGCGAGTTCCTCCACCTGCTGCCCAACGGCTTCTCCACGCCGACGACGACGACGCTGGCGTTCATCAAGGCGGGGTACAACGTCCGCTTCGAGCCGATCGACGCGGCACCGCGCGTGGGCCACTCGAAGATCAGGCTGGTGCGCGACGGCGCGAAGTTCCTGCTGATCGTGATGAAGATCGTGACGCTGTTCAGCCCGCTCCGCGTCTTCCTGCCGATCAGCCTCGCGTCGTTCCTCGTCGGCAGCGGCTACGCGGCGTGGACGATCGCCACGCAGTCTCACGTCACCAACTCGTCGGTGCTGCTCATCATGCTGGCGGTCGTCGTGTTTCTCGTCGGCCTCGTCTCGGAGCAGATCGCCGCCCTGCGCTTCGAGGGCCGGGAATAGGGATGGCGCCGCCCGCGACGTCCCGCCTCCCGCGCGCGGTGTGGCTGGCCGTGGCCGCGGGGATCGCGATGCGGCTCGCCTTCGCGCTGGGCTACTGGGTCGACAAGCCGCTCACGCACGACGAACGCGAGTACCTGCTGCTCGCGCGGAACGTCGCGGAGGGGCGCGGGTTCGTGCATCTCCAGCCCGACGGCACGCCCGCGCCGGGCGAGCACTTCGGCCGCGCCCCCGCCTATCCCGTCTTCCTCGCGGGTGTCATCCGCCTGTCCGGTGCGCCGCCGGCAGGCGAGGATCCTCGGCTGCTTCGTGCGGTCCGCATCGCCCAGGCCGCGCTCGGCGGGGCGCTGGTGTGGCTCGTGGCCTGGCTGGCCGGGCGCGCGGCGGGCCCGCGGGCCGCCCTGGCCGCCGGCTGGCTGGCCGCCTTCTACCCGCCTCTCGTGTGGACGCCGGCGTACATCTGGAGCGAGACCCTCTTCAGCGTGATCGCGCTCGCCTGCGTAGCCGTCCTCTCGCTCGGGACGCGCAGCCGCGGGCTGTACCTGACCGCGGGCGCGCTGGCCGGCCTGGCGGTCCTGACGCGGCCGGCCATGTTGTTCTTCCTGCCGCTGGCGGCGCTGTGGCTGGCCTCCCGGCGAGAATGGCGAGGCCTGATCCTGCTCTCGCTGGCCTGCGCCCTCGTCATGCTCCCATGGACCGTCCGGAACGTGCGCGAGCACGGACGCTTCGTGCTCGTCGCCTCCGAGGGCGGCATCACGCTCTGGACCGGCAATCACCCCCTGGCCGTCGGCGAAGGCGACCTGGCCGCGAACCCGCAACTGAAGCACGCGAACGTGGCGCTGCGCGCGAGGAACCCGGGCCTGACTCCCGAACAGCTCGAGCCGATCTACCTGCGCGAGGCGCTGCAGTTCATTCGCGACCAGCCGGCGGCGTGGGCCCGGCTGATGGCGCGCAAGGCGTTCTACGCGGTGGTTCCCGTCGGGCCGTCGTACCGGCTGCACTCGGCGCTGTACTTCAGCGCCTCGGTGGTCTCGTATCTCGCGGTGCTGCCGTTCGCCCTGATGGGTTTCGCGCGGCTGGCCCGCGCCGGCCGCCTGCCGGTCCCGCTGCTGCTGCTCGGGGCCTCCTCGTTCCTCGTGTGCCTGGTGTTCTTTCCCCAGGAGCGATTCCGGATCCCGGTGGTGGACCCGACGCTCCTCGTGATGGCGGCGGCCTGGCGGGCGCTGCGCGCGTGACGGCATGAAGGTCCTCATCATCATCCCGACATACAACGAGCGCGGGAACCTGCCCGTCCTCGCGGCGCAGATTCTCGACCAGTTCCCCTACGACGTGCTGGTGGTCGACGACCAGTCGCCCGACGGCACCGGCGCGATTGCCGACGAACTGGCCCGGAGCCATCCCGGCCGCCTGCACGTGCTGCACCGGACGGGCGAGCGCGGCCTGGGCCTGTCCTACCTCGACGGCTTCCGGTGGGCGCTCCGGACCGATGCCGATCTCATCTGCCAGATGGACGCGGACTTCTCGCACGATCCGCGCTACCTCCCGGATCTGGTCGCGGCGGCGGCCGATCACGACATCGTGCTCGGCTCGCGCTACCTGAACGGCGTCAGCGTGGTGAACTGGCCCCTGCGCCGCATCATCCTGAGCTCGTTCGCCAACGCCTACGTCCGGACCATCACCGGGTTGACCACGCGCGACAGCACGAGCGGCTACCGGTGCTGGCGGCGCGACGCGCTCGCGCGCCTGGATCTGGCGCGGTTCCTGTCGCACCGCTACGCGTTCATGGTGGAAACCGTGTTCGAGATCGCGAGGCTGGGCGGGCGCGTCGGCGAAGTGCCGATCATCTTCGTCGAGCGGCGCCAGGGCGCGTCGAAAATGTCGGGGCGCGTGCTCCTCGAGTCGATGATCATGCCGTGGCGCCTGGTGCTGAGGAACCGCGGTCGGGTGCGCCGCCCCGGAGGCGCACCGTCGTGACGCGCCGCCACGTGGTCGTGATGCTCACGACGTCGTATCCGCGCTTCCCGGGCGACACGATCGGCACCTTCATGGAGCCCATCGCCAAAGGCATTGCCGCCCGCGGCCACGACGTCCACGTGGTGCTGCCGTGGCATCCCCGCCTGGCGCGGGGACCGGTCGAGGACGGCGTGCACATCCACCCCTTCCGCTACGCGCCGCACCCGGATCTCAACGTCTTCGGCTACGCGGCGGCCCTCCAGGCCGACGTCCGCCTGCGCGGGACCGCCTATCTGGCCGCGCCGCTGGCGCTCGCCGCCTCCTGGCGCGCCGTGCGGCGCGTCGCCGCGGACGTCGGCGCCACGCTGCTGCACGGCCACTGGATCATTCCGAGCGGCGCGGTGATCACCTCCGCCGGCCTCGACCTGCCGACGGTGGTCAGCCTGCACGGCTCCGATGTGTACGTGGCCGAGCGCCACGCCTTCGCGCGCGTCGCGGCGCGGGCCGCCCTGCGCCGTCTCGACTGGCTGACCGCGTGCAGCGACGACCTGCGCGATCGCATGATCGCGCTCGGCGCGGACGCCGCCCGCGCGGTGACGATCCCCTACGGCGTGGATCCGCAGCGGTTCCGCCCCGACGAGGCGCTTCGGGCCGGCGGGCGCCGGGCCATGGGCGCGGGCCCGGACGACCTGGTCCTGTTCACCGCGGGCCGCTTCGTGCGCAAGAAGGGCTTCGAGTACCTGATTGACGCCGTCGCGAGGCTCGCACCCCGATGGCCCGGGCTCCGGCTCGTCATCGGCGGCGGCGGGGATCTCGAGGCCGAGCTCCGCGCGCGCGCCGTCGAGCGCGGCATTGCCGCACGCGTCAGCTTTCCGGGCGTGCTCACCCAGGACGCGGTCGCCGCCTGCCTCGCCGGCGCCGACATCGCCGTCATGCCGTCGGTCCGCGACGATGCGGGCAACGTGGACGGCCTGCCGAACACCGTGATGGAAGCCCTCGCCTCGGGCACGGCGCTCATCGCCACCCGGGTCGGCGGGATTCCGTCCGTCATCGAGCACGGCCGCACGGGCTGGCTCGTCGCGGAGCGCGACGCGGGGGCCCTCGAGGCCGCCCTCGATCATCTGCTGGCCGACCCGCACGCCCGGGCCGCGCTCGGGTCGGCGGCCCGGGCCGACGTGCTGCACCGGAGGACGTGGCCGATGGTCGCGGAGGCGTTCGAACAGGTATACGATCTGGCCGCCGGGCGGGCTGAAGACCGGCGCAGGACGGACTAGAATCCCGAAGATGGCTGCATCCGAGACGGCACCCGGGCTGAGCGTGTTCTTCCCGGCCTACAACGACAGCGGCACCATCGCGAGCATGGTGGTGAGCGCCGTGCTGGCCGCGGGCCGGCTCACGCCCGACTTCGAGGTCATCGTCATCAACGACGGCAGCCGCGACGCGACGCCGCTCATCCTCGACGAACTGGCCCGCGTCTACCCGCAGGTCCGCGTCGTGCACCACCAGGCCAACCGCGGGTACGGCGGCGCGTTGCGGAGCGGGTTCGCGAACGCGACCAGGGAGTGGATCTTCTACACCGACGGCGACGCGCAGTACGACCCGTGGGAAATGTCGGTGCTCTGGGAGCGCCGGGCGCCAGGCGTCGACCTCGTGAACGGCTACAAAATCAGCCGCTCCGACCCGTTCCACCGCATCGTCATCGGCCGCATCTATCACAACGCGGTGAAGCTGCTGTTCGGGCTGAAGGTCCGCGACGTCGACTGTGACTTCCGCCTCATGCGGCGCTCGATTTTCGACCGCGTCACACTCACCAAGAACAGCGGCGTCATCTGCCTCGAGATGATGACGAAGATCCAGCAGGCCGGCTTCGCGATCACCGAGGCTCCGGTCCATCACTACCACCGGGCATACGGCAAGTCGCAGTTCTTCAACCTCCCGCGCATCGCCAGAACGGCCGCCGACGTGGCGAAGCTGTGGTGGGAGCTCGTCGTGCGCCGCCAGAGGCCGGCGCCGGGCGGGGCGGGAGCCTGAGCATGGATCACGAGGCCTACTACCGCGGCCGCCCGGTGATGATCACCGGCGGCGCCGGGTTCATCGGCAGCAACCTGGCGCACCAGTTGGTCGCCCTCGGCGCCGACGTCCTGTTGGTCGACTCCCTGATCCCCGACTACGGCGGCAACCTCTACAACCTGAAGGGCATCGAAGACCGCGCCCGGATGAACATCGCCGACGTGCGCCAGGAAAGCACGATGAGCTACCTGGTGCGGCACGTCGACGTCCTCTTCAATCTCGCGGGCCAGGTCAGCCACATCGACAGCATGCGGGACCCCTACACGGACCTCGAGATCAACTGCCGGAGCCAGTTGTCCATCCTCGAGGCATGCCGCCGCAACAACCCGGGCATCAAGGTGGTGTTCGCCGGCACCCGCCAGGTGTACGGCAAGCCCGACTTCCTGCCGGTGACCGAGCAGCACCTGGTCAGGCCGACGGACGTGAACGGCATCAACAAGGTCGCCGGCGAGTACTACCACCTCGTCTACAACAACGTCTTCGGGGTCCGGGCCTGCTCGCTCCGGCTCACCAACATCTACGGCCCGCGGCAGCTGGTGAAGCACAACCGGCAGGGATTCATCGGCTGGTTCATCCGGCTGGCCGTCGAAGGGCGCGAGCTGCAGATTTACGGCGACGGCTCGCAGTTGCGCGACTTCGTGTTCGTCGACGACGCGTCGGACGCCTTCCTGAGGGCGGGGGCGTCGGACGCCTGCAACGGCGAGGTGTTCAACGTCGGCGGCCCGGAGCCCGTGAGCCATCGCGACCTCGTGCACCTCCTGCTCGAGGTGGCCGGCACCGGCAGCGTCCGCTACGTGGACTGGCCGTCGGAGAAGAAGGCGATCGACATCGGCAGCTTCTACGCCGACTCCGCGAAACTCAGGGCCGCCACCGGGTGGCAGCCGCGCGTCGCGCTGCGCGAGGGGCTCGCCAGGACCGTGGCCTACTATCGGGAGCATCTGCCCCACTACCTGGACCCGCTCGACACGGAATCGGCCGCGCCATGACCACACCCCGCGTCCCGTTCATGCGCCTTGTCCCCGGGGACGATCGCCCGGCCATCGACGCCGCCATCCGGCGCGTCGTCGATCGCGGATGGTACGTGCTCGGACCGGAGGTGGAGGCGTTCGAGCAGCGCTTCGCCGGCGCGTGCGGCGCGGCGCACGCCGTGGGCGTCGGGACCGGGACCGACGCGATTGCCGTCATCCTCCGCGGCCTGGGGATCGGACCCGGCGACGAGGTGGTCACGACGCCGGTGTCGGCGGCGTACACGGCGCTGGCGTGCATGATGGCGGGCGCGAGGCCGGTGTTCGCGGACATCGATCCGCGCCGGCTGACGATCGACCCGGCCGCGATCGAATCCGCCATCACCCCGCGCACCGCCGCGATCCTCCCGGTGCACCTCTACGGCCAGCCGGCCGACATGCGCGCCATCATGGCCCTCGCGGAATCGCGCGGCCTGGCCGTCGTCGAAGACTGCTGCCAGGCCCATCTGGCGACGTGTGACGGCAGGCCCGTCGGGTCGTTCGGCGTGGCCGCCGCCTACAGCTTCTACCCCACGAAGAACCTGGGCGCACTCGGCGACGGCGGCGCCATCACGACACACGACGGCGCGCTCGCCGAGAAGCTGAAGCGCATCCGCAACGGGGGCCAGACGGACCGGTACCATCACGGCGAGATGGGCGTCAACAGCCGGCTCGACGACATGCAGGCGGCCATCCTCTCCGCGCGCCTGCCCCTGCTGGCAGGATGGACCGCCGCGCGGAGGGCGCACGCCGCCACGTACCGGCGGCTGCTGGCCGAAACCGGCCTCGAGGTTCCGCCCGAGTGCGATGCCGGGCACGTGTACCACCTGTTCCCGGTGCTCGCTGCGCGCCGCGACGAACTGCAGGCGGCGCTGCGGGCAGACGGCGTCGAGACGCTGATTCACTACCCGGTTCCCATCCCGAGGCAACCGGCGCTGCGGGGCCAGTCGCCGGGCGCGTGCCCGGAGGCTGACCGCGTCTGCGCCCACATCCTCTCCCTGCCGATGTACCCGGGCATCGCCGAGGAAGACCTGCGGACAATCGCGGGCGCCATCCGGCGCCTGACCGTGTAGCCGATGCTCCTGGCGCTCTCCAGCCTCGTCGCGATCGCGTACCTGCCGGGCGCGCTGGTCTACCGCCTCCCGATGGCAGACCGGCCGCGCCGCGCCGCGCTCCCCGCTGACGAGCGCGCCTTCTGGGCCGTCGTCCTCAGCTGCACGACGACCACGCTCATCGCGCTCGCCCTGGCGGCAGCCGGTGCGTATACCTTCGGGAGACTGCTCGCTGCCGACCTCGCGCTCGCGGCGATCCTGATTGCGGTTGCGCGCGGGCGCCTCCGGTACGTTCCGGCGGCCGCGCGCCCGTCGTGGGCCATCGCGCCGCCAGTGGCGATCATCGCGCTCGGCGCGTTCCTCTTCTTCCCGTCGTCCGAATACGTGATGGGCGGCAAGGATCCCGGCACGTACATGAACGAGGGGATCCAGATCGGCCAGCACGGATCGCTCACGATTCACGATCCCGCGCTCGCCGCCCTCCCGGAGGAGTTCCGCCCGATGTTCCTGTCGGGGGGCCGGGACGCGATCGCGCAGGGCCTGCACGAGGGCGTGCGGTTCATGGGGTTCTTCGTCGCGGATCGCGCGCGAGGCGAGGTGATGGGACAGTTCCCCCACGGCTTCCCGTCGTGGATCGCCATCGCGTACGGCCTCGACGGCCTGAGCGGCGCGAGGCGCGCCGTCGGGGCCTGGGCCATGCTCGGGCTGCTCGCGGTCTACTACGCGGGCGCCCGGTTCGCCGGCCGCGCGCCTGCGTTCATCGCGGCGATGCTTGTCGGCATCAACGTCGCCACGGTCTGGTACTCGCGGTACCCCAACTCCGAGGTGATGCAGCAGGCGCTGCTGTTTGCCGCGCTGCTGGCGCTCGCCCGGGCCTATCGTGACGGCGACCGGTTCTTCGCGCCCGTCGCGGCGCTTCTGCTCGGCTCGCTCCCGTTCGTGCGTCTGGATTCGCTGGTCGTCCTCGGCGCCGTCGGCGCGGGCCTCCTGCTGCTCATCGCCGACGGGAAGCGCCTGGGCTGGATGTTTCTGGCTCCCCTGGCGATCCTGCTCGCGTCGGCAGCCGCGTACTTCGCCGGACCCCTGAAGGCGTATCTGGCCATCCCCATGCTGCAGGCGGGCGGCGCGGCGGGGCTGCTGACCGCGCTCGCGGCGCTGGTCGTCGCGGGTCTCGTCATTGGACGCCTGCGGGCCGCCTCGCCGGCCAGCGTCGAGGTGTGCCAGCGATGGGCGCCTCGCGTGCTGGCCGTGGCGGTCGTCTCGGCCGCGGCCTACGCGTACTTCCTGCGTGAACCCGCGGGCAAGCTCGCGGCGCACGACGCCTATGCGCTGCGCGTGTTCGCGTGGTACGTCGGGCCGGTCGGCCTGCTGGCCGCCATCGCAGGCTTTGCGGCGCTCGCATGGACACGGTTCTGGAGAGACCCGGTCCTGCTCACCGCGGGCGCGCTGCTGTCGGTGTTCTTCTTCTACAAGATCCGCATCGTGCCCGAGCATTTCTGGCAGGCGCGCCGCTACCTGCCGCACATCCTGCCCTTCGCCTGCCTGATGCTGGCCTCCGGCGCCTTCGTCGCGTACTGGCACCGCGTCGGGCCGGCGCCGTCATCCGTGCCGCGTCGCGCGAGAATGCGCGCCGCGCTGGGCTATCTCGCGCCCCCGCTCGGTGTGCTCGCCTTCGTCGGATGGACGTTCGCCGAAGGCACGCGGCCGATTGTGAACCACGTGGAGTACGCGGGACTGATTCCAGCCATAGAGCGGCTGGCCGGGCAATTCGGCGATCGGGACCTGGTGCTGGTGGAGCCCAGGTACTCCTCCGACACGCATGTCCTGGCGACGCCCCTCGCCTACGTTTACGCCCGCAACGTCCTGCTGTTCTCGTCGCCGCGGCCGGGCGGGGCGGCGGTCGGACAGTTCCTCGCGTGGGCGGGCCGCACCTACGACCGGGTGTTCCTGCTCGCGGAGGGCGGTTTTGACCTGGCCTCGCCCTCGGTCGGCATCACGCCGGTCCGGAACGAGCGCTTCGCGATCCCCGAGTACGAGTCGGCGCGCAACGCCTATCCGCGCGAGATCCGGCAGAAGAAGTTCAACCTGAACATCTACGAGCTCGAGCGCGTCGACCAGGCGCCCCCCGTGCTCGACCTCGACATCGGGGGCTTCGACGATGCGTGGGTGCTGCGCATGTTCGCGCGGCAGGAACAGGATGGCGTCACCTACCGCTGGGTGCGCGACCGATCCTTCGTCGCGCTGCTCGGCATGCCCGCCTCGGCGCGCGCGCTCGTTGTCCGGGCGGGCGACGGCGGCCGGCCGGCGGCGGCCGGCCCTGCCGACGTCGAGGTGTTCCTGAATGATCGCGCGGTCGGCGCGTTCACCGTCCGCGGCGGATTCTCCGACTACCGGCTCGACCTGCCGCCCGGAGCCGCCGCCGAAGCGGCCGGGCGCCCGGCGCCGGCCGTCGTGCGCCTCCAGTGCACGACGTGGTCCCCGCAGGCGTTCCTCGGCGGCAGCGATGACAGGGCGCTGGGCATCATGCTCGATCGCATCCGTGTAGAGTAGACGCGTGCTGCAGATCGTCAATCCCCGGGAGCGCGCAGCCGTCGCGGCAACCGACGCCGTGCTCCGCCTGGCCCGTGCGGCCCGCCCGAGCCGCTCGCGGCCGGCTGCGGGCGAAGTCCGGCGCATCCTCGTGCTGCGTCTCGAGCGCATTGGCGACCTGCTCATGTCGCTGCCCGCCCTCCACGCGATTCGCCGGCGCGCGCCGCACGCCGTCATCGATCTCGTCGTTGGCAGCTGGAACGAGGCGCTGGCCCGGCAGGTGGAGGGCGTCGACCTGGTCGAGATCATGGACGCGCCCTGGCTGGCGCGGGGCGCGGGCGGCGCGGGATGGCCCGCACTGCTCCGCCAGGCCGGACGATGGCGGGCGCGGCGCTACGATCTGGCGATCGATCTCGAAGGCGACATCCGCAGCATCGTCCTTATGAGCCGAGCAGGCGCCCGCTGGTGCGCGGGCTTCGGCATGGCGGGCGGCGGCCCGCTGCTGGACGACAACGTGGGCTTCGATCCGGAATCGCACACGGCGGTGAACGGCGTCCGGCTGGTCGCGGCGGCGTTTGGAGACGGCCCGGCCCGGCAGGAGTGGCCCGTCGAGGGCCGCGAGGCGGCCGCGAGGCTTCCCCGGGCGGCCCTCACGATTCCGGAGTCGGCCCATGCGCAGGCCGGCAGGCTGCTGGCGGCAGTCGCCGGGCCGGCGCCCCTCCGGCCGCTGGTCGGCCTGCACATCGGCGCCGGCCGCGCGGTGAAGGAATGGCCCGCGTCCAGGCTGGCGGAGGTCGGCACCTGGGCGGCGCGCGATCGCGGCGCGGCGATTGTACTGACGGGATCGCCGGCCGATCGGGCCGCTGCCGACGCGGTGCGCCGGGCGCTGCCCGCCGATGCGGCCGTCGCCGACACCTGCGGCCACGCCGATCTGCTCGCGCTTGCGGCCGTGCTCTCGCGCCTCTCGCTGCTCATCACGCCGGACACGGGGCCGATGCACCTGGCCGCGGCCGTCGGCACGCCGCTGGTGGCGCTGTTCGGGCCGTCATCGCCCGAGCGGTGGGGGCCGCTTTCGGCGCAGGCCCGGATTCTGCGCGTCGATCTGCCCTGCAGCCCGTGCAACCGCATCAGGAACCCGCCGGCGCGGTGCCAGGGCCACACGCCCGACTGCATGGACGGCATCCGGACGGCCGAGGTGATCGCGGCCGCAGCCAGCCTGCTTCCGGCCCTTCCACGCAAGGACGCCCGTGGCGCGCGCTGACGACACCCTCATCGTCGGGAACGCGCGCGGCGTCAGGCGCGTGAGGCTCGCCGGGTATCTCGACGCCGGCCTGGCCGAGCGTGCCGAGCGCGAGGCGAACGCGTGGGTGAAGTCGCTCCGCGGCATCCCCATCGAGGGCCTTCCGTTCCGTGAGCGGTTCACGCACCGCGGGGACTCCCTCTGGTGGTTCGCCGAGCTCTACCTGCACAAGATGCAGGTGGCGAACCGCGTGTTCCGCACCCTGCTGGCCCTCGACGCGCTCGTCGAGCGCGAACAGCCTGGGCAGATCGGCGCGGCCGGAGCCAATCCGTGCGTGCGGGTGCTGGCCCGGCGCGTGGCGGAGCGCGACGGAATCGCGTGGGTCGGCGGCGGGCGCCGCCCGGCGCCGGCGTGGCTCGAGCACCTGCGCATCGCGGCGCGCGCCCACCTGTACATGGCGG
>JAWOGY010000308.1:0-13258 GCA_046496425.1 Vicinamibacterales bacterium | reverse complement strand
AGCCAGTAAACAGTAGAAGACAGAAGCAAGAAGCAAGAAGCAAGAAGTCAGAAGACAGCCTGTCGCGCCGTAGCCGGCTGGCAGGCCGCTTGGCGAAGGCGGAAAGACAGAGGCCCGTAAGTGTTCGTGATCGGCTGCCGTGTGCCGGCGGCCGCCGCCTGCGCGGCGGCGCTCGGGGCCAGCCTGTTGGCTTCCAGCGGCGCCGCGCTCCAGCAGGACAGCCCGGCTCCGCAGCGGCCCACGTTCCGCACCGCCGTTAACTTCGTGCGCGTCGACGTCTACCCGCGGGCGGACGGCCGGCCGGTCCCCGAATTGCGCGCCGAGGATTTCGCCGTCGAGGAAGACGGCGTCGCACAGACCATCTCGACCTTCGAGCACATCGTCATTCGCGACGGCACGGCGCCGGAAACGCGCGCGGACCCGCGCAACGTCCGCGAGTCGAACCAGATGGCCGGCGATCCGCGCAACCGGCTCTTCGTGCTGTTTCTCGACACGTTCCACGTCACCGACTCGGCCGCGTGGCACAACGGCCGGTCGCGGCAGCCCGGAAACACCGCCGCCCGCCTGCCGGCCGAGGCGCGGATGGGCCCGCCGACGAACATCGACCGGGCACTCGGCCGTTTCCTGAGGGCGTCGATTGGCCCGGACGATCTCATCGCGGCGATGACGCCGGAGATGGACCCGGCGGCGCTGACGTTCATCCGCCGGCCCGAGTCCATCGAGGCGTTCCTCGGGACCACCTGGGCGCGCCGCTTCTCGTCCGACAACCTTGACCCGGTCGAAGAACGCTACTTTGTCTGCTACCCGCCCGACGATCCCCAGCATCGCTTCGATGGCGTCGCCGTGGAGATGGTCGCCCGGAAGCGAGAAGCGCAGACGATTCAGTCACTGCGAGGCCTCGCGCAACGGCTCGGCGAGCTGCGCGAGGAGCGGAAGGGCGTCGTGATCGTCAGCGAAGGGTGGGCGCTCGTGCGGCCGAACCAGGACCTGGCGCGGCCGTTCAAGAACATCGGGCCGCCTCAGCCGCCTGGCATCCACGTTGGCGCCGGCGGCAAGCTCGCCGCGGGCACGGACCCGCGCACGTACGTGACGGCCGACTGGCAGCAGTGCGAGACCGACCGCGTGCGGCTGGCGAACCTCGACCACCGCCGCGACTACCTCGACGTCCTCAACGAGGCCAACCGCGCCAACCTCAGCTTTTACCCGATCGACCCGCGCGGCCTGGCGGTCTTCGATCAGCCCCTCGACTATCAGCCTGCCGCCGCGCCCCGAGGCACCGACGAGGCGCAGGTGGGGCGTGTCAGCGGCGTCGTCGAGGATTTCGAGCGGCTGCGCGGACGGCTCGAGACGCTGGAGACGGCGGCCAGCGCCACCGATGGCCTTGCGATGATCAAGAGCAACGATCTGACGGCATCGCTGAATCGGGTGGTCGCGGATCTGTCGGACTACTACCTGATCGGCTACGCGTCCACCAACGCGAAGGCCGATGGGTCGTTCCGGCGCATCAGCGTGCGCGTGAAGCACCCGGGCGTGGAGGTTCGGGCGCGGCGCGGGTATCGGGCCGCCACCGCCGCCGAAGTGGCCGCGCGAGCAGCGGCAGCAGCGCGGCCCGACCCGGCGGCCGTCACTCGAGCGCGCACCCTCGCCTCGCTCGATCGGATGCGAGCCGACCGGCCGGTGCGCGTCGCCGGCGGGCTGGCATGGGCGTCGGCGCCTGACGAGGCCGGCCGGTCACGGCCGGTACTCTGGGTCGTCGCCGAACTGGATGGTGCGGCGGCCCGAACGCCCGACTGGACGGCCGGCGGGAAGGCAGTCCTGACCGTCGTGACCCCCGGCGGCCAGGCGCTCTTCGACGAGGACGCAGCGGTTTCGCCCGCCTCGCGGTCCTTCCTCCGCCATCTGGCCGACTCGTCGATGACTCCCGGGGAGTATGTGGTCCGCGTCAGGGTGCGCGGGGCCGAGCGGGCCACCGCGGACCTGCTCGATCAGGTACGGATCGCGGTGCCGGTCTCCGGCCCGGCGGCCGAGGCGCCGCCGGGCGACCCGGTGGTGTTCCGAAGCGGCCCGTTCACGGGCCGGGCGTTCCTGCCGACCGCCGACCCGCGGTTCCGGCGCTCCGAACGCCTCCGGGTTGACACGGCCGTGGCCGGCCCGGCACCGACCGTGTCCGCGCGGCTGCTTGATCGGAATGGCCAGCCGCTTCCCTTGCCGGTCGCCACATCGGTCCGCGAGGAGGCGTACCTGCGCATCGCGTCGGCCGAACTCGCGCTGGCGCCGCTTGGCCCTGGCGACTACCTGGTCGAACTCATCGTGCAGCGAGGCCCGCGCAGCGACACGGTGCTTCTCGCCTTCCGCATCGTGCCGTAGTCCCGAATCCCGGGATATACTCCCCGGACCCCCATGCCCGCCCCCACAAAGGACGCCGCCGCCCTCGCGCCGCCCCCGCGCTCGCGCGGCGCGCGACTGCTCGACTGGTTCGAGCGCGTCGGGAACCGATTTCCGGATCCGATCGTCCTGTTCCTGGCCGCACTTGCTGCCACCTGGGTCGCATCGGGCCTGCTGGCCGGACGCGACTTCGGCCTCGTCGACCCGCGGACCGGGGCGGCGCTCCAGGTCCACGACCAGCTCACCGCGCGGGGCCTCGCCGCCTTCGTGGGTGGGGCCACCCAGGCGTTCGTGACGTTCCCGCCCCTCGGCATGGTGCTGGTGATGGTGATTGGCGTCGCCGTGGCCGAGCGATCGGGCCTCGTCGGTGGGGCGTTGCGCGGCATCCTGTCGGTCGCTTCTCCGCGCCTGCTCACGCCGCTGGTGGGAGTGGTCGCGCTCGCCAGCCACCTGATGGCGGACGGCGCGATCATCATCGTGGTGCCGCTCGCCGGGGCGCTGTTCTATGTGGCCGGACGCCATCCGCTGGCGGGAATCCTCGCGGGGTTCGCGCCGATGTCCGGTGCGATGTTCGCCAACTTCGTTCCCTACGCGCTCGATCCGATCGTGGCGGGGTTCTCGGAGATCGGCGCCCGCATCATCGCCCCCGCCTATCGGGTGAATCCGCTCAGCAACTACTGGCTGGCGATCGCCACGGCAATAGTCGTGGTGCCGGTGACGTGGTGGCTGGTCGAACGCGTGGTGGAACCGCGCCTCAGGGGTGTGGCGGTGGGCGGTGACCCGGCACTGATGCCGGCGGCACCGCCGCTGACGTCCCGCGAACGCCGCGGGCTCTGGATGGCGGCCGCGACGGCGCTCGCACTGACCGCAGGCTTCGCGTGGGTCGTCGCCCCGCCGCTCTCGCCCATGCGCGCGCCCGACGGATCGCTCACGGGACCGGGCTCCCCGGTCATGCAGGGTCTCATCCCGCTGATGCTGCTGCTGACGCTGGTGCCGTCGCTCGCGTACGGGGCCGTGGCGGGCACCATCCGCAACCACCGGCAGGTGGTCGACGCGATGGCGTCGGCGATGGCCGCCATGGGCTACTACATCGTCATGGTCTTCTTCGCGGCGCTCTTCACGAAGGCGTTTGCCGACTCGAACATCGGCGCGCTCATCGCTCTCGAGGGCGCCGAGGCGCTTCGCTCGCTCGCGATGCCGCCGGCCGTCACGATTCTCGGCATCGTGGTGCTCACGGCCGCCATCGACTTCCTGGTGCCGTCGGCGTCGGCGAAGTGGGCCCTTCTCGCGCCGATTCTCGTGCCGATGCTGATGGGCGTGGGCATCGCGCCCGAGTTGACGCAAGCCGCCTTTCGGGTCGGCGACGGACCCGTGAACCTCGTGACTCCGCTGATGCCCTACTTTCCACTGGTCCTGTCATTCTGCCGCCGCTACGTGACGGGGTTCGGCGTGGGCACGCTGATGTCGCTGCTGCTGCCGTTCGGCGTGATCTATCTCGCGCTGCAGGTGGCCATGCTGCTGCTCTGGTGGGGACTCGGATTGCCGCTCGGGATTGGCGGACGGTACGTCTACCCCTGACGCGCACGCGGCGTCACGGTAACTCTCGAGACCCGCCCACTTTGGGGCCGTCGCGAGCGGCCCGCGGCACAAAGGTGTTGACAACTCTGAGTAAAACAATCAGTGTATCGGGACATTCACAGACGCCAGCGTTTGCGCACTCCGTGGCCACAAGGAGCGTATCCCGCTCCGCGCGCGTCGCCGCCCGTCTGTGCCCAGATGCCCGAAAGGTCCACGATCCATGGTCAAACGCCCCCACGTCCTCAGCGCTGCCGCACTCGCCCTCGCTCTGAGCGCCCCGAGTGCCTTCGGCCAGGCACTCCCCACGACGCAGCCCGCACTGCTCCAGATCTACCGCGAGCAGGTCAAGACCGGGCACGCGGCCGCTCACGTCAAGACGGAGGCCGGCTGGCCGGCCGCCTTTGCGAAGGCGAAATCGCCTGACTACTACCTCGCCCTCTCCTCCATGACCGGCCCACAGACCGTCTGGTTCCTGAGCCCGTGGGACTCGTACACGGCGTGGGAGAAGTCGATGGCGCGCGACGAGGCGAACGCGGAGTTGTCGGCCGAACAGGCGCGGCTGTCGGCCGCCGATGCCGAGCATGTCGAGTCGCTGCCGTCGCTCGAGGCCATGGCGCGCCCCGACTTGAGCCACGGCTCCTACCCGGACCTCAACAAGCAGCGGTTCTGGGAAATCACGACCATGCGGGTCCGCCCGGGCCACGACGATCAGTTCGCGGCGGCGGCGAAGGCATACAAGGCGATGGCGGCGCGGTCGATGCCGAACGCCAGGTGGCGGGTGTATCAGGTGTCGGCCGGCATGCCCGGGCCGACGTACCTGATTTTCTCCTCGATCGCGTCGTTCGGTCAGTTCGACGGAATGTTCGCCGAAGGCATGGCCGCCGAGAAGACGATGACCGCGGAGGAGCGGGCCGTGTTTCAGAAGTTCAACACCGAGGCGCTCATCAGCGCCGAGAGCAACAGGTATCGTCTGGATCCGAACATGAGCTACGTCTCGCCCGAGACGAAGGCCGCGGATCCGGCGTTCTGGTCGAAGAAGTAGACGTCCCCGGGGGGCAGGGTCCCGTCCCTGCCCCAGCCCCTCGCCTCCAGTCGCTCGGCTCTCGCTTCCCGCTTCCCGCGGGATCTCGCATGTTATACTTTCCTTTTTGCGGTCATTCTGAGCACTGCCCGTGGGCCGTGCGTCCGGTGGAGGGGCCGCCGGCGCGCGCCCGCGCGTCTCACCCCAGGAACGACGCATGTCATCTGAATCCGCGGCTCAGGAGCAGCCGGCGCCCACGGCCGGGACCGAGATCGTCAACGACTTCAGCATCCAGGTCGCCACCGTCAACGGCTCGGGGAGCCAGACGGCTAACCTCGTGCTCATCCGGTCGCTCTTCCAGATGGGCATCCCGGTGTCGGGGAAGAACCTCTTCCCCTCGAACATCGCCGGGCTGCCGACCTGGTACACGATCCGGGCCAGCAAGCACGGCTACGTCGGGCGCAAGAAGGAAATCGACCTGCTCGTGGCGATGAACCCCGAGACGGCGCGCGAGGACGTGCTGGCGCTCGATGCGGGCGCCGCGGTCGTGTACGACGAGCCGCTCAAGCTCAACGAGGTGCGCGCCGATCTGGTGTTCTACCCGGTGCCCTTCGACGAGCTCGTCAAGCCGATCTGCCCGGACGCCAAGCTGCGCCGCCTCGTGCGCAACATGATCTACGACGGCATCCTCTCGAAGCTGCTCGGGATCGAGATGGCCGAGATGGAGAAGGCGCTGAACCGGCAGTTCGGCAAGAAGGCCAAGGCCGTGGCGCTGAACCAGGGGGCTCTCGCGGCCGGGTATGCCTACGCCGGGCAGCACCTGCCGAAGCGGGACGCCCTCCGCGTCGAGCGGATGGACAGGACGCGCGGAAAGATCCTCATCGAGGCCAACGCGGCGGTGGCGATCGGCGCCATGATGGCCGGCGTCACGGTGGTCACCTGGTATCCGATCACGCCCTCGTCGACGGTGGTCGAATCGCTCATCGACTACATGAAGACGTCCCGGGTCGACAAGGAGTCGGGCAAGGCCACCTTCGCCATCGTCCAGGCGGAAGACGAACTCGCCTCCATCGGCATGGCCCTCGGCGCCGGCTGGGCCGGCGCCCGGTCGATGACGGCCACCTCCGGCCCCGGCATCTCGCTGATGGCCGAGTTCACCGGCCTGGGCTACTACACCGAAGTGCCCGCGGTCATCATCGACGTGCAGCGCGTCGGGCCGTCCACGGGCCTTCCGACGCGCACCGCGCAGGGCGACATCCTGTCGACGGCGGTGCTGTCGCACGGCGACACGAAGCACATCATGCTCATCCCGAGTTCGGCGGAGGAGTGCTACGAGCTGACGATGAAGGCGTTCGATCTGGCGGAGCGGTTTCAGACGCCGGTTTTCGTCATGACCGACCTCGACCTCGGCATGAACACCTGGATGGCCGATTCCTTCACCTATCCGGACAAGCCGTTCGATCGCGGCAAGCGGCTCGACGCGGAGAAGCTGAAGGCGCTTGGCGACTGGGGCCGCTACACGGACGTGGACGGCGACGGCATCGCGTGGCGCACCGTGCCCGGCGACGGCTTGCCCGCCTACTTCAACCGCGGGTCCGGCCACAACGCCAGAGGCCAGTACAGCGAGCGCGCCGACGACTACACCGCCAACGTCGATCGCCTCGCGAAGAAGTTCGAGACGGCGCGCACGTGGGTCCCGGCCGAGGTCGCCGACGAGCAGCCCGGAGCCGAGGTGGCCATCATCGCCTTCGGTACGACCCACTGGGCGGCGGAGGAGGCCCGCGACCAGCTGAGGAGCGAGGCGGCCCTCGCGACATCCTACCTCCGGCTCCGCGCGTACCCGTTCACCGAAGCGGTGGAACGGTTCATCGACCGCCACATGCGCGTCTACGTGGTCGAGCAGAACCGCGACGCCCAGATGCTCAGCCTGCTGAAACTGGACCTCACGCCGGGCCGGGTGGGCAAGCTGCGGAGCGTCGTCTACTACTCGGGCCTGCCCATCGACGCGCGCACGATTTCGGACGAGATCCTGGCCCAGGAACGCGACGGCAAGTAGAGACTGATCATGACAACGCCCACACCACCAGCGGCCCCGCCGGCGGGGAAGAAGATCAACCGGATCAATCTCGAGCTCGCGGTGTACCGCGGCGGCAAGACGACGCTCTGCGCCGGCTGCGGCCACAACGCGATTTCAGAGCGCATCGTCGAGGCGTACTTCGACATGGGCGTGCCGCCCGAGCGCGTCATCAAGCTCTCGGGCATCGGCTGCTCGAGCAAGAGCCCGGCGTACTTCCTCGGCGGATCGCACGGCTTCAATTCGGTCCACGGCCGCATGCCCGCCGTGGCGACCGGCGCGGTGCTCGCCAACAAGCACCTGAGGCCCATCGGCGTCAGCGGCGACGGCGACACCGGCGCCATCGGGGCGGGGCAGTTCGTGCACCTGATGCGCCGCAACGTCCCGATCATCTACATCGTGGAGAACAACGGCTGCTACGGCCTGACGAAGGGCCAGCTCTCGCCGACGGCGGACCTCGGCTCGACGCTGAAGAACGGCGTGGTCAACGACCTGCCGCCGATGGACCTGTGCGCGCTGGCCATCCAGCTGGGCGCGTCCTTCGTGGCGCGCTCGTTCTCGGGCGACAGGAAGCAGCTCTCGGCCCTCCTCAAGGCGGCAATCGGGCACAGGGGCACGGTGCTGCTCGACGTCATCTCCCCGTGCGTGACCTTCAACGACCACGAGGGATCGACCAAGAGCTACGCCTACGTCAAGGACCACGACGATCCGCTGGGCGAGATCACCTTCGTGCCGTTCTTCGAGGACATCTCGGTGGACTACGAGCCGGGGAGCTCCACCGAGGTGAGGATGCACGACGGGTCCCGCGTGTTCCTGAAGAAGCTGGACGAGAAGTACAACCCCCTGGACAAGCTGGCGGCGCTGACGCTGCTCCACGAGTCGAACGCGAAGGGCGAGTTCGCGACGGGGCTGCTCTACATCGAGCCCGGCCGCCCGAGCTTCCTGGACCTCCTCAACGTCGTCGACACACCGCTGTCCATGCTGACCGAGGCGCAGACACGCCCCGGGCCCGAGGCGCTCGAAGAGATCATGGAACGGCTGCGGTAGCGGCCTAGCCCTGCGTCCCGTCCACCTCCGCCCCCTCGACATCCTCGGCGATGGCGACCGGGTCGGACGGCATGCCGTTCTCGTCGAGCGCGGCGCCGTGGCAGTTGCACTGCTGCGGCTCGTTGGGAGTGTCGCCTTCGAGGGTGCCCTTCCGGGCGTACTGATCACGATGCGCCGGGGGATGCATGACGGGCGGATGAATCATGGCGGACTCCTGGGCGCTCCAAGCGCCTGACGGCCCACAGCTTACGGCCAGCACGCGCTCCGGTCAATCCACCCCGCCGCAGGCCGCGTCAACCGGGGGACGCGGCCGGGGATGCCGCAGGGCTCGCGGGGGAAACGGCGGGCACGCGGTATAATCAACAGGTTATGGAACGTACTCTCGCGATCATCAAGCCCGACGCCGTCGAGCAGCAGTTCGCCGGCCCGATCATTCAGCGCATCGAGGCCGCCGGCTTCCGCATCCGGGCCATGCGCAGCGTCCACCTGACCCGGGCGGAGGCGGAAGGCTTCTACGCGGTCCACAGGGAACGGCCGTTCTTTCCGAGCCTGACGGCCTTCATGTCGTCCGGCCCGGCGGTCGTGATGGTGCTCGAGGCGGATGGAGCCATCAGGAAGTGGCGCGACCTGATGGGGGCCACCGACCCGTCGAAGGCCCCGGCTGGTTCGATCCGCGCGGAGTTCGGCACGAACATCGAGCGCAACGCCACGCACGGATCGGACGCGTCCGAGACGGCGGCGTTCGAGACGGGATATTTTTTCGCGGGCGTCGACCTGGTCTGACGCTCGCAGCAGGGGAGCACGGCCCTGGCCTTCGGCAAGTTCCTCGTGGGGTTCGGCCTTCTCATCGCGGCCGGCGGCCTGCTCGTCTGGTGGGGCGTGCCGATCGGCCGGCTGCCCGGCGACATCGTGGTCCGCCGCGGCGCGTTCTCGTTCTATCTGCCCATCACCACGTCGATCATCGTGAGTGTCGCGCTGACGGTGCTGATGGCGCTCTTCAAGCGGTGAGGCCGGCCTGAGAGACGCATGATTCCAGCCATCAGGGGAACCCACGACATCCTTCCGGGCGAGGTGGAGCGCTGGCAGCGCGTGGAGGCCGTGTCGCGTCGGCTCTTCGAGCGCTACGGCTACGCCGAGGTACGCACGCCGATCATCGAGCGCGAAGAGCTGTTCGCCAAGGGCACGGGCGAGACGACCGACATCGTCCAGAAGGAGATGTACGCCTTCACCGACAAGGGGGGCGAGCGCATCACGCTGCGTCCCGAGGCCACGCCGAGCCTCGTGCGGGCGTTTGTCGAGCACAGTCTCGAGCAGACGATGGCGGCGCCGAAGATGTACCTGTTCGGCCCGATGTTCCGGTACGAGCGTCCGCAGAAGGGCCGGTATAGGCAGTTCCACCAGCTCGACGTCGAGGTCTTCGGCGTCGCGGACCCGGCGATCGACGCGGAAGTGCTCGACCTGGCGTGGGCGCTGGTGCGGGAACTGGGCATCGCCAACGTCGAACTCGTCGTGAATTCCGTGGGATGCCCGGCGTGCCGCCCCGCGTTCGGCGAGGCCCTGATCGCGGCGCTCGGCGAGGATATGGGCAGGCTCTGCGGTGACTGCCAGCGGCGGGCCGCGACGAACCCGCTCCGGATCTTCGACTGCAAGGTGCCGCAGGATCAGCCGATCATCGACGCGCTCCCGCACTCGGTCGACTTCCTGTGCGAGGCCTGCCGCGCGCACTTCGGCGCGGTCGAGCGCCACCTGGCGATGTACGGCATTCCATACCGCGTGTCGCACCGCCTGGTCCGCGGGCTCGACTACTACACGCGGACGACGTTCGAGATCCTGGCGGGCAACATCGGCGCCCAGAACGCCATTCTCGGCGGCGGGCGGTACGACGGCCTGGTGAAGCAGCTCGGCGGGCCTGACCGCGTGGGCATCGGGTTCGCCGCGGGGATCGAGCGCCTCGTGCTGGCGATGCCCGACGAGGCCGGAGCTCGCGTCAGGCGCCCGCTGTTCGTGGCCGCAATGGGGGATGCGGCGAGGGAGTCGGCGCTCGCGCTGCTGCGCGACCTGCGGCGCGCCGGGCTCGAGGCCCACATGGAGTACGAGGGCCGGAGCATCAAGTCGCAGATGAAGCGGGCCGACCGCTTGAAGGCCGCCTTCGCGCTGATTCTCGGCGAGGACGAACTGGCCGCGGCCGTGGTGAGCGTGAAGAACATGGCCAGCGGGGAGCAGGCGCGCGTCCCGCGCGACGCCGTCGTCGAGCATTGCCGGGCCATCGCGGCCGGCGGGCAGGAGTAGCGAACCGTGGTGGACAAGCTGGGCGACTGGGCGCGCACCGACACGTGCGGCCAACTGCGTGCAGGGGACGCCGGGCGCGACGTGCTGCTGCTCGGCTGGGTGCACAAGGTCCGCGACCTGGGCCACCTCGTGTTCGTCGACCTGCGCGACCGGCACGGGATGACGCAGGTGGTCTTCGAGGCCGGGGACCTGCGGGAGCGCGCCAAGCACCTGCGCGCTGAGTTCGTCATCGGCGTCAGGGGCCGGGTGCGCCCGCGGACCTCCGACGCGCAGAACGCGAAGATGCCGACCGGTGCCGTCGAGGTCGAGGCGGCGGAGCTTCGGGTGTTGAGCGAGGCGAAGGTCCCGCCCTTCGTGGTGGCCGACGAGGTGGCGGCGTCGGAGGAGCTCCGCCTGCGCTACCGCTATCTCGACCTGCGCCGGCCCGTGCTGCAGGCCAACCTGGGCCTGCGCCACCGCGTGACGATGGCGGTGAGGAAGTACTTCGACCGCGAGGGCTTCTGGGAAATCGAAACTCCCGTGCTCACGAAGTCGACGCCAGAGGGCGCCCGCGACTACCTCGTGCCGAGCCGCGTGCACCCGGGCGAGTTCTACGCGCTCCCGCAATCGCCGCAGATCTTCAAGCAGATCCTGATGATTGCCGGGACCGACCGCTACTTTCAGATCGTCAAGTGCTTCCGCGACGAGGATTTGCGCGCCGACCGGCAGCCGGAGTTCACGCAGATCGACGTCGAGATGTCGTTCGCGACGCGCGAGATGGTCTTCGCGACCATCGAGCCGCTCATCCGGGAGATCTTCGCGGTCATCGGCCGGGAGATCGCGGTGCCCTTCGCGCGCCTGTCGTACGCCGACGCGCTTGCGCGCTACGGATCGGACAAGCCGGACCTGCGCGTCGGCATGGCCATCACGGACGTCTCGGGCGTGTTCGCGGATTCGACCTTCAGCGTCTTCCGCGAGGCCGTCGCCTCGGGCGGGGTGGTGCGAGGCATCGTCGTGCCCGGCGGCGGAAGCGCGCCGCGCAGAGAGCTCGACGGCCTCGCCGACGAGGCGAAGTCGCTGGGAGCAGGCGGCCTGGTCTGGGTGCGCCAGAGCGGCGGCGCCGTGCAGAGCTCGGCGCTCAAGGCAGCCGGCGAGGCGGCGCTCCGCGCGGCGCTCGACGCCGCCGGCGCGGGCGCGGCCGACCTGCTGCTGCTGGCCTGCGGTCCGGCGGACGCCGCCTCGAAGGTGCTGGGGCAGATCCGATTGTCGGTGGCCCGGAGCCGCGGTTGGCTGAAGACCGACGAGTTCGCCTTCACGTGGGTGACCGACTTCCCGCTGCTCGAGTGGGACGCGGAGGAGCAGCGGTGGGTGGCCATGCACCACCCGTTCACCTCGCCTGTCGAAGCGGACATGGACCGGCTCGAGCAGCAGCCCGGCGGGGTGCTCGCACAGGCCTACGACCTCGTGCTGAACGGCAGCGAGATCGGGGGCGGCAGCATCCGCATCCACGACACCGCGCTCCAGCGCCGGATCTTCACGCTGCTCGGCATCAGTGAGGAGGACGCCAGGCTGCGATTCGGTTTCTTCCTCGACTCGCTCGAGTATGGCACGCCGCCCCACGGCGGTATCGCCCTGGGTCTCGACCGGATCGTCGCCATCCTGGCGGGCGAGCCGTCGATCCGCGACGTGATCGCGTTCCCGAAGACCGCGCAGGCGGTGGACCTCATGTCGACGGCACCCACGCCGGTCGACGCCCGGCAGCTGCGCGAGCTGCGCCTGCGCCTCGAGGACTGACGGATGGATGCGAAAACGGCTGCGACCGTTGCGCGGACCATCGCGCTGCCCGACGAGGGCATCGAGGCCCTCTTCGGCGCATACGACGAGAACCTCCGGTTCATCGAATCCGTCTCCGGCGCCCGCCTCAGCACCCAGGGCCACGACCTGCAGGTGACGGGGGAGGCCGCGTCGGTCGCGCGGGTCGAGCACCTCGTGTCGCGCCTGCTGGCGCTCCAGAAGGATGGGTACCAGCTCACCAATGGCGACGTGAAGACCGCCGCGGAACTGCTGATGCAGGACCCGTCGGCGGACCTGCGCGACTTTTTCCTGAAGACGACGCTGCGCCCGGGCGGGGGGCGGCGGGCCGTCTCGGCCAGGAGCCTGAACCAGAAACGCTACATCGAGGCCATCGAGCGCTTCGACGTGGTGTTCGGCATCGGCCCGGCGGGCACGGGCAAGACCTATCTGGCGATGGCGCAGGCGGTCTCGTACCTGCTCGCGAAGCGGGTCACCCGCATCATCCTGGCGCGCCCGGCCGTCGAAGCCGGAGAGAAGCTCGGGTTCCTGCCAGGCGACCTGCAGGAGAAGGTCAACCCGTATCTCCGGCCGCTCTACGACGCACTCTACGACATGATGGACGGCGAGCGCGCGGAGCGCCTGGTCGAGCGCGGCACCATCGAGATCGCGCCGCTCGCGTTCATGCGCGGGCGCACGCTGAACGACGCCTTCGTCATCCTCGACTAGGCGCAGAACACCAGCTCCGAGCAGATGAAGATGTTCCTCACGCGGCTCGGGTTCGGGTCGAAGGCGGTCGTCACCGGCGACATCACCCAGATCGACCTGCCGCCAGGCAAGACGTCGGGGCTGGTCGAGGCCATCAAGGTGGTCGGACGCGTGGAGGGCATCGAGTTCGTGTATTTCGACGACCGCGACGTCGTGCGGCACAAGGTCGTGCAGCAGATCGTCAAGGCCTACGAGGCCTACTCGTCGGCCGGGAGCCGGGGCGGCGCCGGCCAGGCGGGCGCGCCATGACCGGCTCCGCCCCTCCGGCAAGGACGCGCGGCCTGACGGTGAGTGTCACCAGCCACACGCGCCGCCCGGTTCGCGTG
>JAWOGY010000303.1:0-55626 GCA_046496425.1 Vicinamibacterales bacterium | reverse complement strand
GGGCTTCGGCCTCGGTGCGCTTCTCAAGCCGGGCGGCACAGCGAAGAAGTCGGCGGAGGTGACGGGCTCGGCCGCCTCCCGAGGTGTGGACACCGAGCGGAACGCGAAGGGCGGGCCCGTGAAGACGATGGTGGCGGTGAAGGTGAGCCCGGCGGAGCTGGATGCCTTCAGGAAGGAAGGGCAGCTCAAGCTGTGACCGACACCGCCCTGCGCCTCGCCATCGGCGCCGCTGTCGTCCTGCTGGCGCTCATCATCCGCGCCGCGAGCGTCAACCGGCTCGTCCGCCGCAAGCTCCGGCTTTCGTTCTTCCTGGCACTGATCTACGTCGTCGTCTCGTACGCGCTCAGCAGGTTTGCGCTCTCGCCCGACATGGCCGCGCGCGTCCTGTCGGTCGCCCAGCTCGCGATGGCCCTGGCGATCATCAACCTGGTTGTCGCCACGGCCATCAACCCGCTGCGCGCCGACCGCGTGCCCGAGCGATTCCCGAACATCGTCCAGGACACGATCATCATCGGGCTGTTCCTGATGGTGGCGACCGTGGTGATGCAGGAGAAGTTCCTGACCACCTCGGCCGTCGGCGCCGTGGTCATCGGCTTCGCGCTGCAGGACACGCTGGGGAACATGTTCGCGGGGCTCGCGATCCAGGTGGAAAAGCCGTTCCGCGTGGGCCACTGGGTGGGCGTGGGGAGCTACGAGGGCCTTGTCAGCGAGGTGACATGGCGGGCGACCAAGCTCCGCACCAAGACCGGCAACCTCGTCGTCCTGCCCAACGCGTTCATCTCGAAGGAGGCGATTGTCAACTACTCCGAGCCGGCCGTGCCGACGCGGCTCGAAGTGGAAGTGGGCGTGAGCTACGGCGTGCCGCCGGACCAGGTGAAAGCGGCGCTCGTCGAGGCGATGGGCAACGTGCCGATGGCGCTGCCGGCGCCCCTTCCCGACGCGGTCGTGGCCGACTTCGGCGCCTCGGCCGTGATCTACCGCGTCCGCTTCTGGATGAACGACTACTCGAAAGACACGATCGCCCGCGACCAGGCGCGGTCGGCGATCTACTACTCCCTCAGGCGCCACGGGTACGAGATCCCGTTCCCGATTCAGACGGAGATTCACCGGGAGCCGGAGTCCGAGCGCGCCTCGGAGCGCATCGAGCGGGTGATGGCGTCGCTCAGGCCCCTGGATCTCTTCCGTCCGCTCACAGGTGAGCAGTTGAGCGAGCTCGCTGCCAGGGCGGGCGAGCGGATCTACGGGCAGGCCGAGGCCATCGTGCGCCAGGGCGAGGCCGGGAGCTCGATGTTCGTCGTCGCGAGCGGCCGCGTGCGGGTGGTCGAGAGTTCGGGGCGGGAACTGGCGACGTTCGAGGCCGGCGGCTACTTCGGCGAGATGTCGATGCTCACCGGCCAGCCGCGGTCGGCGACCGTCGAAGCCGTGGAGCAATGCCAGATCGTGGAGTTGAGCGCGGCATCGCTCCGCGAGGTGGCGCTGGCCAACCCCGAGGTGGTGACGCGGATCAGCGCCGTGGTGGCCGGGCGCCAGGCCGATCTCGACCGGCAGAAGGCCGAGGCCGCCGCCGGGCGTCCGGTTGTCGCCGACGTCCAGCGCTCGCTCCTCACGCGCATCCAGGCGTTCCTGCGCCTCCCGAACCTCCTCGGCGATTGACCTCGTGGGGTCAGATCCGACTCTGACCCCCTTGGCGGGAGACAGCCATGACTGGTCTGCGTCTTTCGGCCTTCGTTCTTCTTTGCGCCAGCCTGGCGAGCGGTCCGGGCCTCAGAACCCAGTCTCTGCCACCCGCCGCCGGACGGATGCCGCCCCCGGTGTTCACCGATCCGCAGCGGGCCTCGAAACTCGAGTCGGCCTTCCCCGAAATCGATCGCCTGTTCAGGGCGTTCGCCGGGCGGTCGCGCGTGCCGGGAATCGCCTACGGCATCCTCATCGACGGCCGGCTGGCCCATGCGGGCGCCGCGGGCTACCGCGATGCGAGGACGAAGGACCCTGTCGACGCCGACACGGTGTTCCGCATCGCGTCGATGACGAAGAGTTTCACCGCCCTCTGCATCATGCGGCTGCGAGACGACGGGAAGCTCTCGCTTGACGACCCGGCGGAACGGTACGTTCCCGAGCTGGCAGGCCTGGCCTATCCGACGGCCGATTCGCCCCGCATCACGATCAGGCACCTGCTGTCTCATGCGGAGGGATTCCCGGAGGACAACCCCTGGGGCGATCGCCAGCTCGCGGCCACCGACGCCGGGATGGCCGCCATGATGACGCGGGGGATCCCGTTCTCCACGGCGCCCGGCACGGCCTACGAGTACTCGAACTACGGGTTCGCCATACTCGGGCGCCTCGTCGCCAACGTATCCGGGATGCCGTACCGCCGCTACCTGCAGGCGAACATCCTCGAGCCGCTCGGGAT
Source organism: Vicinamibacterales bacterium (assembly GCA_046496425.1). Taxonomy (GTDB): domain Bacteria; phylum Acidobacteriota; class Vicinamibacteria; order Vicinamibacterales; family JAKQTR01; genus JAKQTR01. Next base: position 53,216 of record JAWOGY010000303.1, on the reverse strand, counting down.
GCGGTCGACCACGCTCGAAGCCGCCGAGGTGCCGCCGGGAAGGCTGGCGCACGGCTACCGGCTCGAAGGCTCCGAACTGGTGGACGAACCGGCACTGCCCGACGGCGCGTTCGGGCCCATGGGCGGCATGCTGACGTCCACGCGAGATCTTGCCGCCTACGTCGGCTTCCTCGCGTCGGCGTGGCCGCCTCGCGACGATCCCGACACGGGGCCGGTTCGCCGCGCCTCGCTTCGCGAGATGCAGCAGGTGTGGCGCCCGTCGCCGGCACGGGTCTTCCGGGAGGGTGTCGACGCGCCGCTGCAGCTCAACACCGGGGGCTACGGCTTCGGGCTCCGCGTGTGGCAGACGTGCGGCCTGTCGCACACGGTCGCGCACAGCGGAGGATTGCCGGGCTTCGGATCGCACATGCGGTGGCTGCCGGAGCACGGCGTGGCGATTATCGCGATGGGCAACCTCACCTACACGAGCTGGGGCCGGGTCACCGAGGACGCGCTCGACGCGCTGGCGCAGACAGGCGGCCTGAAGCCGCGGACGCCGCAGCCGTCCGCGGCGCTCGTCAACGCGCGGGCCGCCGTCAACCGCCTCATCGACCGGTGGGACGACGGCGAAGCGAACGCCATCGCGGCGGACAATCTGTTCCAGGACGCGCCCGCCGACGCGCGGCGCCGGCAGGTTGAGGCGATCAGGGACCGGCTCGGCGCCTGCCGCGCCGACGGCCCGTTCGATGCCGAGAACGCCCTGCGCGGAACGTGGAAGATGACGTGCGACAGAGGCTCGCTTCGCGTCGCCATCACGCTCGCCCCCACATTGCCGCCGCTTGTGCAGTCCTGGGAGATCGCGACGGCGGGACACCTGCCAACGCCTGTTGACACGGCCGTGAAGTCCATCGCCGGGCTGATCCGTGCGCCGGACCGCGTCGCGCTAGCCGGCATGCTCGCACCCGGCACCGACGAGGGGGCGGCTCTCCGGCAGCTGCACGCGGCCTCGGCCTGGGGCTCCTGCAGGCCGGATGACGTGCTGTCAGGCGGCGGCGAGGGGGGCGCCAGGGTTCGCCTCGCCTGTTCGCGAGGAAGCCTGGACCTGACCGTGGACGTCGATCCGGCAACCGGCAGGATCCGGCGTTTCACGCTCACGCCGTCGGTGACCGGCACCTGCGTCCAATAGGACCGGTTTCATCGCCTGCGTACGGCGGCATGCCACCCCCGCAAGAACGGGCGATGAGACCGCCTCGTCAGGGTGCATCGCCTGCGGTACGGCGGCCCGCCACCCCCGCGATTGGCGGCCGGGGCGCCATCGGAGCTATCATCGGAGAGACCCTTGGATGCGGTTTCACAGCCCGTTCCCGCGGCGCACCCGTGCCGCCGCGCGCAGGCTATGAAACTGCCTGCAATCATCCCAGGGCGTTTCGGGACGGAGCACTCGTATGAAGCTCGACGCAGGCAACTGGCGCGCCGTCGTGGCGCGCTACCAGAAACCGGACGTCCGACGGGCGGTCACCCAGATGGTCACGACGCTGGTGCCGCTTGCCGCGATGTTGTACCTGATGTACCTCTCGCTCGCGTGGTCCTACTGGCTGACGCTCGCCCTCGCGGTTCCGACGGCCGGCTTCCTGGTGCGGACCTTCATCATCATGCACGACTGCGGGCACGGTTCGTTCCTGCCCTCGCAGAAGTGGAACAACGTCGTGGGCTGGGTGACGGGCGTGCTGACGGCCACCCCCTACAGCGAGTGGCGGCACGAGCACGCGATTCACCACGCCACCGCCGGCGACCTCGACCGGCGGGGCCACGGCGACATCTCCACGCTGACCGTGGACGAGTATCTCGCGCGGGGTGCATGGGGCAGGCTGCGATACCGGCTCTACAGGAACCCGCTGACGATGCTGGCGGTCGGGCCCCTGTACCTCATGCTCGGCCAGCGGATCCCCGGACGGGTCAAGTCGAGCGGGTCTCCGAAAACCAGAAGCGTCTGGTCCACCAACCTCGGCATCGCGGTGATCATCACGGTGCTCGCGATGGTCATCGGCCTGCAGTCGCTGCTCCTCGTCTACCTCCCCGTGGGCTATCTCGCCGCCGGCGCCGGCGTGTACCTGTTCTTCGTGCAGCACCAGTTCGACGAGGCGTACTGGCAGCACCACGCGAACTGGGACTACGCGACGGCGGCCATCATGGGCTGCTCGTACTTCAAGCTGCCTCGCGTGCTGCGGTGGATCACGGGCAACATCGGGCTTCACCACGTTCACCACCTCGCGCCGAAGATACCCAACTACAACCTGCAGCGCGCGCACGACGAGAACCCGATCTTCCACCAGGCGCCGACCATCAGCCTGGCGCAGAGCGTGAAGATGCTTCGCCTCGCCCTCTGGGATGAACAGCGGCAGCGTATGGTCGGATTCGCCGATCTGCGGTCGCTCCAGCGCGCCTGAAGCAGGGACACGGAGCGGGCGGGGTCAGAACCCGGGCCTGACCCCGCGGCTCGCCTACCGCCGCCAGTCGCGCCGGTCGCCGCCGTAGTACCCGCCGCGTCCGCCACGGTTCGCGTCGCGATAGCCGGCTTCGTAGCCGTCCAGGAACCCTCGCCGGTAGATGTCGCGGTACTCATTGCGCGACATCCGGTAGTCGCGGTCGTATCCGCGCTTTGCGTCGCGGTACCACCGTTCACGCCTCGGGTCGAAGCGGTCCCGGTCGCGCGCCGCTTCGAAGCCCTGCTCGTAGCCGTCGTTGTAGCCGCGGTTCAGCGCGAAGTCCCTCGCACCGTAGCCCCTGTAGCTTCCGTAACCGCCAGGCCCGGGCCTGGCGGGATATGTCGCCGGCGGCGGGTACTGCGGTCCCGTGCCAAAGACCGCGCCGACGATGATACGGGCGGATTGCGCATGCGCCGGCACGGCCGTCGCGGCGCACGCCGTCAGCAATCCCGCTGTCACGATCAAGGTTGCCGGTTTCATGGTGCCCTCCCTCGAGCGCGCGTTCCGTGCGGCTCGCCTCGCCGGCCCCGCCATCTCAGCGCCGGCGTTCACCAGGGCACATTGCAAGCTCGAAGCCAATCACGATCGCGCGGAATTCGGCCAGAAAACCGGCCGGCACCGCGCGAGGCAGAGAGAAATCGGAGGACAGCCGGTGAGGCCTACTGCGCCCAGACGAGGACACGCTCGCCGGACGCCTCCCGGTGGTCGAGGATCAGTCCGGGGCCTCGACGTTCGATGTCCTGGGCGGTGATCTTAAGCTTCATGGACGTGCCGCCGAACTCGCCGTCGGACGAGAGCTTGATGGGCTGGCCCTTCGTCATGCGAAGCAGCCAGAAGGGCATGTTCAGCTTGATGACTTTCCGCTCGTCCGGGTCCCACACGATGATGTGGAGCGCTTCGACAGGCTTCCCGGGCGACGCCGCGGATTCTTCACTCACGACCGGTTCGCCGTCCTTGATGACGAGGTACGGCTTCTGGCCTTCGAACTTCGCGACGATCCGTGCGAACTCCTCGTCGGCGCTCATCTCCGTGGCGCTCTTCGCCTGGAACGCAAACTGCTGGTAGATGACGTAGCCGACGACGCCGACAAGGCCAACCCCGACAATCAACACGAAGGCGCTCGTCGCGACGATGATGACGGCCCACGACGTCTTCTTCGACATTGGCTGCTCGCTACCCTCACTGACGGCCCGGGGCGGCATTTGTTCCCGTGTACGGGTTCTTCAAGAGGCGCTCGGCCGCTTCCCGGCCGACCGGGTCGCGATCCATCCCGCAGAGCGCCGCGGCCCGGCGGTATTCGGCCACGGCGGCATCCCGCGCTCCCGTCAAGTCGGCGAGTTTGCCGAGTTCGAGGTGGCAGCGGCCGTGGACCCAGTCGCGGCCTTCAGCGGCCAGCGCCTTCCGCAGGTCGGCCTCGGCCCCGGCCCGGTTGCCGAGCGCGGCACGCACGGCCCCGCGCTTGGCGTACCACAGGGCGGCCTCGCCGAACGCCTTCTGCCTCGGGTCGCGCTCGAACATGGCGATCCCGGTGTCGAGGTACTCCAGCGCGCGGGCAGGCCGCCCGGCCCTCATATCGGTCCCTCCCGTCTCGAGCCACAGCAGCCGGTTGCGAGGGAACCGCTGGCGCAATCCCTCCAGCACCCGCAAGGCGTCGTCGTACCGTTTCTCCTTGTTGTAGACCAGCGTGAGGATGATCGCGGCGTCGGCCTGCACGTCGCTGGGATACGCCGCGCTCTCCTCGAGCATTCTGATGGCGCGATTGCGGTCGCCGCCGAAACCGGCGATGTACGCCATCCAGCGCTTGACCGAGCCCAGGTTGGCGACGGCGTAGCGATAGGCTCCCGTGAAAAACGCCGCGTCCTTTCTCGACGGATCGAGTTCGAGGACCCGCTCGTGCTCCTTGAATGCCCGGCGGGCGAGGCGAACCGCCCCGAACAGGGATCCTTCGACCGTCACGGTGTAGGCCGCGAGCATGCCCCTCGCCGCGCCGACGTCGAAGTGCGCATTGGCATCGTCTGGATGGCTCCGAAGCCTGGCCTCGGCCAGCTCGATCGCCTTGTCGATGTTCGTGCGGAACATCGCCGCCTTGTCGGCCGGCGGGGCCTTCATGGCGACGCTGGATTCGGGAAGCGAGCTGAGGAACTCGTCGGCCGTGAGCGCTCCCCGCGAGAAGAGAAGATCGAGCCACGCGGCCGCCGCCAGGGCGCGCCAGGCCGCGGAGTCGCCGGGGTCGGCGTCCACCGCGCGGCGGAACATGGCGAGCGCCTCGGCATGGTCGAGGTTGTACGCGAACTCGAAGCCCGCGCGCCGCAGCTCGGCGGACCGGGGGTTGGAGGCGGCGACGCCGGGAATGAGCGCTGCGACAAGCGCGAACGCCGCGAGCGCCGCGAAACCGGTCCGCCGCCGGCGTGTCGCTCCCGCCTTCATGGGGGCTTTCATACCGTCAGCTTATAATTGCCGTCCACCCGACTCAAGCGAGGTGCCGTGCAGAAGCCGCGCGCAATCCGCCGATACCGGACCCTGGACGCCCATGCCGCCGGCGAGCCGCTCAGGCTCATTGTCGAAGGCTACCCGGCCCCGAAGGGCCGGACGATGCTCGAGAAGCGCGCCTGGGTGAAGCGGCACGCCGATGCCATCCGGAGAGCGCTGATGCTCGAGCCGCGGGGGCATGCCGACATGTACGGCGCGGTCCTGACGGAGCCTGTCACCGCCGAAGCCGATGCGGGCGTGCTGTTCATGCACAACGAGGGCTACAGCACCATGTGCGGCCACGGCATCGTCGCCGTGACGACGATCGCGCTTGAACGGGGGCTGATCCATCCGAGGGAGCCGGATCGGATCGTCTACGATTCGCCCGCCGGCCCCGTGCGCGCGCGCGCATACGTCAGCGGGAGAGAAGGCGAGCACGGGCCGGGCGTTCGCGTCGACCGGGTCGCGTTCGACAACGTGCCGTCGTTCGTCTTCGCGCCGGGGCTGCCCGTCCGCGTCGGCGCCCGCGAGGTCCGCGTGGACGTCGCCTTCGGCGGGGCGTTCTACGCGATTGTCGACGCCGAGGCAGCCGGGCTGCCGATCGCGCCCGCGCGATTGCCCGAACTGCGGCGCGCGGGCATGGAGATCAAGCACGCCGTCGAGGCCGCCATCACGGTCGTCCATCCGCTGGATGGCGGCCTGAGCGGCATCTACGGCACGATTTTCACCGGCCCGCCCGAGCGGAGCGACGCGGACCTCAGGAACGTGACGATTTTCGCGGACGCCGAGGTGGACCGCTCGCCGTGCGGCACCGGGACCTGCGCCGTGATGGCTGTTGTCGACGCGATGGGACTGCTGCCGCCGGACCGGGCCTTCGGTCACGAGAGCCTGATTGGGACGCTGTTCAGCGGCAGGATTACCGGAAGGACGCGCGTGGCCGGTTTCGAGGCCATCCTGCCCGAGCTCGAAGGGTCGGCCTGGATCACGGGCGAGCACGTGTTCCTCGTCGACGACGAGGACCCGCTGAAGGACGGGTTCCGCCTCTGATGCCGCCGGCTACCGCCCGAGGTGGGTGTGAACGAGACGCTCGATGAGAACGCCCAGGGTCTCGCCTTCCAGCTCGAACGCTCCGCTCCCGGCCGACCAGGCGAGCTTGTAGCTGCGCACAAGGGCCGAGACCCAGATTTGCCTGACCGGGGCATTCGGGCTCACGACGAACCGCGTTTCGGTCGGCTCCTCGAAGTAGATGTTCAGGACGCCGCCCTGGAGTTCGACCTCGAACCCCTCGCGATCGGCCAGGTCCATGAGTCCGCGCTGCAGCGATTCGAGGGCCTCGTCGGCCCTTGCGGCGAACTCCTGGTCCGTGAGCGGGTGTGACATGCCGGGATGATACCAGAGGGCGTCCCGTCCGGACACGCGAGAGGCGGTGTAGGATAGGGCCAGAGGAGAGGCCGGCCATGACTACCCTGCTTTACCTCGTCGTCGCCATCGTGGCGGCGGGAGCACTGTACGCCCTGCTGCGCCGGCCCGTCGGCGAGTACTTCAGGATGCGCGGCGCGCGCGTCATCACGTGCCCCGACAACCAGCAGCCTGCCGCGGTGACCGTCGATGCCAGGCATGCGGCCATTACGGCCGCCGGCGGGCACGAGCAGCTCCGCCTCGATTCCTGCTCCCGGTGGCCCGAGAAGGCCGGCTGCGGCCAGGAGTGCCTCAAGCAGATCGACGTCCAGCCGATGGACTGCCTCGTCAGGGAGCAGGTGGGACGCTGGTACGCGGACAAGTCGTGCGTCATCTGCGGCAAGGCGCTGGGCGCGGCGGACTGGGCTTCGCACAAGCCGGCCCTTCGCGCGCCGGATGGGCGCACGATGGAGTGGGGCGACGTCAGGCCGGAGACGATCTTCGAGGTGATGCGCACGCACGCCGCGATCTGCTGGGATTGCCATGTGGCCGAGACGTTCCGCCGCCAGCGCCCGGATCTGGTCCTCGACAACCCGTTCGCCAAACAGGCGCCCCGGTAGGACGCATTCTTGTCACACTCCTGACTAAACCGATCGGCCTCCTCCTGCGTCTAACTGTGCAGGTGGGCTCGAACGCCCCGGACTTCACGGCCGAGCGCAGCTGACCCGTTCAGGCTCGGATGGCATCGTCCGGACGCAGGTAGAGCCGTTTTTCCTGTCTTCAGGAGGCTCCGGTGTTTGAACTGAACTTCTCGAGCAACGCGGACTGGATCGTCGCCCTGCTCCTGGCCGTCACGGTCGTAGCGGCCTTCGTATAGCGCCCCTCGGGCTTACTTCACGCGGCCCGGTGCCGCGTCCGACGATGCCACGTAGGACTTGCGCGCCCGGGCTTTCATGCCCGGGCGTTTCACGTTGACGGTCAGCTTGTGAACCTTGCCGTCCAGGACGGTGGGGCTGAAGCCGAGCACGTACTGACTGTGCAGTTCCTGCGCGATGCGCGTGAAGGTGCTGTTGAGGTCGGCGGTCGCCTTCAGCAGGTAGTACCCACCCCCGGTTTCCTCCGCCAGCTTTCGCACGACCCTGTCCGGATTCGTCCTGACGCGGCGCCTTCCGTCGAAGTAGTCCGACTCGAGGCCGATGCCGTAAATCATGACCTCGTCGGCCAAGGCCCGGCTCAGAACGTCGCCCTGACCGACCTTGCTGGAGTTGTCGTCGCCGTCGGTGAGCACGACGATGACCCGGCGCCCCTCGACGGGAGCCAGCCGGTCGAGCGATTGGTCGATGGCGTCGTAGAGGCGGGTCGGGTTGCCGAAATCCAGCTCGTTGAGCGCGGCGACCAGCTCGTCCCGGTCGGACGTAAAGGATCCGCTGAATTCCACCTTGTCGTTGAACGCCCCTACCTGGGCCTTATCCTGGGGCAGCAGGCGGATGATGAACTGCTCGGCGCCGGCGTACACCAGCTTCAGCGAGTTGGTCATGCTGCCGCTGCTGTCGAGCATGACGATGGCCGTGATGGGCTGTGTCTGGTTCTCGAAGACCACGAGCTCCTGGCGCACGTTGTTGTCGAGGACGTCGAAGTCCTCGCGGGTGAGGTTCGGCACGAGCGCGCCCTGCGGGTCGGTCACCGTGGCATAGATCGGGACCATCTTGGCGCCGCTGCGGAAGATTCCGGCCTGCTGGCCGTCCGTGCCCCCGCCCGGAGCGGACCGAATCGAGGCGCCGGCGAGCAGTACGCCCGCCACGCACGCCGCACCCGCGATACGCAGAACGTCACGCATATGTGTCCAGCCTAGCAAGGGGAACCCGGGCCGGCAACCTGTTTGACGGATCCGGAGTCATACAGTAACCTGAGATTCTCCCGATGTACCAAAGGCTCTCGCGGCTGCACGTCGTCCGGTCGGCGCTCGCGCTGGCGCTCCTCGCCGGGTTCCTCGCGACCCCGCTCGGGATCGCCCACGCGTTCGACGCGGCCCCTGTTCAGTGTGACGCGCTGCTCCTGGTCCAGGATCCTGAAGGCCCGGGGGTGGAGCCATCAGGCACGCGGAACGGCCACGGGCACTGCTTCACGTGTCACTGGTTCCAGAGCCTCCGGTCTGCGCTGGTTGCCGAGCTGCTCGCTGTCCCCGACGCCGGCGCGTCCCGCCCCTTCTCCGCAGACGTCCCCACAGGCATCGCCGCAAGCGCCAGCCTGCCCGCCGGCGCGCGCGCACCTCCGGCCTAGTACTTCGACTCGTAACTACGGCCACGATGCTGGTTCGGCGTACGTGGCCGGCTGCGCTCGCTCAGCACTAGGTCCTGAGGGCGCGAATACGGCGAAGCACTTGTGCATCGAAGGACCTAGCGACCGCTTCCACCATTTCCAGAGTGTCCGCAGTTCCCGCGCGACGGCTTCACGGCCCGGGCGGGAGCGAGGCGGAGCGGCTGTCGTCACGATGACCGCCGTGTTGGTGTGAGGTTTCTTGCTCCCGGAGGGTTCATGTCACGCGTCTGTTCCGGTTTCAGTCCGCTGTCGCGCGCGGCGACCGCTGCTTGCGGTCCGGCGTCCCTCGCGTTCGCTGTCCTCGTGGTGATTCTGGTGCCGGCAGGCGCTGCCTACGCGGCGCCGCAGGCGGGCGTCCTCGTGAGAGGCCAGGTCCTGCACTCCCTCACGGGCGAGCCCGTCATCGGAGCGAAGGTCATCTTCCAGGAGGACCGGCGGCAGACGCTGTCAGGGTCGGAGGGCCGTTTCCAGTTCGAGAAGGTGAATCCGGGCACCTACCATCTCTCGGTGGAGGCCCAGGGTTTCTCCGCACGGCACCAGGAGTTCACGGCGGCGGCGCCCGACACGATCATCAATCTGCTGGTCGACCCGGAACTGCACTTCGAAGAGATCATCTCGGTCAGCGCCGAGCCGCGCGACCAGTTCAACACGTACCAGCCGACGTCGGTGCTCACCGGCCAGGATCTCACCCGCGAACTCGGCAGCACGCTCTCAGCAACGCTCAGCCAGGAGCCGGGCGTCGCCGAGCGGTCGTTCGGCGCCGCGCCGGCGCGCCCCGTCGTCCGCGGCCTCGACGGCGACCGCGTGCTGATTCTCGAGGACGGCCAGCGGATGGGCGATTTGTCGAGCCAGTCCGGCGACCACGGCATCACGGTGAATCCCGCGGCCGCGACGAAGATCGAGGTTGTCCGCGGCCCGGCCACGCTGATCTACGGTGCCAACGCCATCGGCGGGCTCGTCAACGTGATCTCCGACGCGGTGCCGTCCGCGCCCTTGAGCGGCATGAAGGGCGGGTTCACGGGCGACGTGGGTTCTAACGGCGGCCAGACGCAGGGCGCGGCGGACCTCTGGTGGGGCAACAGGTCCTTTGCTCTCCATGTCTCCGGCGGCGGCCAGCGGAACGGCGACTACGCGACGCCCGAGGGCACGGTCGACAACACGCACGCCCGCAGCGGCTTCGGGTCGGCCGGGCTGTCCTGGACCGGGGAGCGGGGCCACCTCGGCGCGAACTACGCCTACGAGGACACGCGCTACGGGCTGCCGTATGTCGAGGACGGACAGGTCGAGCTCACGCCGAGGCGGTCAATCGTCAACGTGCGCGGAGAACTGAAGGACCTCGAGGGCTTCTTCCGGTCGGTGCGCGGGTCGTTCGCCGGGCGCCGCTACAAGCACGAGGAACTCGTCGCCGGCGAAACGGGGACACGGTTCAGCAACGACACCAACGAGTTCGAATTCCTGGGCAACCACCGCACGTACGGACGGTTCAACGGCAGCCTGGGCGGGTGGGCGCTCGACCGCAGCTTTGCGGCCACGGGCGAGGAGGCCCTGTCGCCGCCGGTGGATCAGGCGGGCGCCGCCGCTTACCTGTACGAAGAGGTCACCTTCCACCACGCGACGCTGCAGGCCGGCGGGCGGTTCGACTACGCGAGCTATACGCCGTTTGGCTCGGACCTTCCCGCGCGCAGTTTCTCGACGTTCTCGGGTTCGCTGGGCCTGCTGATTCAGCCGCCGGCCTTCGATCACCGATCGAGCATCGCCGTGAGCGTGGCCCGGACGTCCCGGTACCCGGCGCTCGAGGAGCTGTACTTCTTCGGCCCGCACCCAGGCAACTTCGCCTTCGAGATTGGCAACCCCAACCTCGATCCCGAACACGCCCTGGGACTCGACCTGTCGTTCAGGTGGCGGTCGGCGCGCTTCTCGGCCGAAGCCACGTACTTCCGCAACCGCATCAATGACTACATCTTCCGCAGTCCGGTCGAGGGGGAGGTCGACTTCGAACATCACGACGAGCACGGGCACGAAGGAGAGTTCCCCGTCATCGAGTACCTGGCGGCCAACAGCCTGCTGCAGGGCTTCGAGCTGCACGGCGACGTGCAGGTGACACCGAGGATCTTCGCGGACTTCGGCGTCGACTACGTTCGCGGGGACCTCGTCGACCGTGACGCGCCGCTGCCGCGCATCCCGCCGTTCCGCGTCAGGGGCAGCGTCCGTTACCAGGCGGGCGCCTTCAACGCGGGGGCCGAGCTCGCTGGTGTCGCGGCGCAGGAGCGCGTGTTCGGCGCGGAAACGACGACGGACGGGTACGGCCTGCTCAAATTCTTTTCGTCGTACTCGTGGCCGGCCGGACGGAGCGTCAGCACCATCACGGCGCGGCTCGACAACGCCGCGAACACGCTGTACCGGAACCACCTGTCGTACGTGAAGGACTACGTGCCGGAGAAGGGCCGGACCTTCAAGCTCGTCTACAGCGTCCGCTTCTAGCGGGCGCTGCCAGCCGGGGGCTCCGCCGCGAGGCGGGCGGCGGCGGCCTCGGCGGCGCGCATGACGCGCAGGAGGTTCAGGCCGAGCACTTTCTTCACCTCGAGTTCGGTGTAGTTGCGCCGAAGGAGCTCCGCGGTCAGCGCGGGGAACATCGACACGTCTTCGAGGCCGGACGGCGCGGAAGCGATGCCGTCGAAGTCGCTCCCGTACGCGACATGATCGATCCCGGCCACCTTCCGCACGTGGTCGACGTGGTCGGCGACCTGCGCGATGGTGACCGCCGGCCGCGGATGCGCGGCCAGCCACGCGCCGATGCCGGCCTTCACGGCCGTTTCGTCGTTCGGTGACAGCTTCTGGAGCCTCGCCTGCTCGGACTCATACGCCGAGTCCCAGGCCGAGGCCTCCGGCGTGGTGAACTGCGGCACGAACGACACCATGACGACGCCGCCGTTCCTGGGGAGCAGCCTGAGGATGGCGTCCGGCACGTTGCGGGGATGGTCGCAGAGCGCGCGGGCCGACGAGTGCGAGAAGATCACCGGCGCCCGCGTCACGCGCAGAACGTCCGCCATCGTCTCCTCCGAAACGTGGCTCAGGTCGGCGAGCATGCCCAGGCGGTTCATCTCGCGGATCACGTCCTCGCCGAACCCGGTCAGGCCGCCGTGCTCGGGCGTGTCGGTGGCCGAGTCGGCCCACGGCACGTTCCTGGAGTGCGTGAGCGTCATGTAGCGCGCGCCGAGGCGGGCGAACATCCGCAGCGCGCCGAGCGAGGAATCGATGGAGTGGCCCCCCTCGATGCCGATGAGCGACGCGATCTTCCCCGCCGCGAAGATCCGCTGCACATCGTCGGCGGTCATCGCGAGTTCGAAATCTCCTGGGTACCGGGCGATCATGCGGTGGACGATGTCGATCTGCTCGAGCGTGGCGGTGACGGCCTGCTGGCCCGCCAGCGCGGAGGGCACGTAGACCGACCAGAACTGCGCACCCACCCCGCCCCGGCGCATCCGGGGAATGTCGGTCATCGTGTCGGTCCGGGGGCTCCGGATATCGAGCCTGGCGGGGTCCTTGCCGGCCCGCTCCCGGACCTCCCAGGGATAGTCGTTGTGACCGTCGAACATCGGGACGGACAGGTGGAGCGCCCGGGCACGCGCAAGGAACGGGTCTTCCGCCTGGCCCGCCGCCAGCGTGCCGACACCAGTCGCTGCCGCGCCCGCCGCGAGGCATGCTGCCGCGAAGAGTCTCCACATCGCCGCGAACTTCCTTTCCGGACGCGGGGCCACCTCCAGCGCACGGCAGCCTGCCGGGGCCGCGAGTGCGGGTGGTGAAATGTCTGGTCCGACGCCCCGTGACCAGTATAGCCGCGCGTTCGCGAGGCCGCCATCGTGTAAGATCACGCACTCGCAGGGCAGGCACCGTCCTGGGACCTGCGATGGGCGGCCCGGACGGCTGCGGAAACGGGCTCGGAACCGCTTGCGGAGAGGAACGATGGCGCAGACGCCTGATTCGAAGCCACCGATGGTGGTAGATCTCACCTGGGACGGACGGCTGATGTTCACGGCCCGTGAGGGCGGCCGCGAATGGCTGCTCGACGGGCGCAACGAGGCCGGGCCCTCGCCGGTGGCGGCCCTGGCGGGGTCGCTGGCCGGCTGCATGGCCATCGACGTCGTGCTCATCCTGACGAAGGGCCGGTTCGAGGTGCGGTCGTTCAGCGCGCGGCTGACCGGGCGCCGGGCCGACACGGAGCCGAGGCGCCTGGTGTCGGTTGACCTGAACATCTCGCTCGACACCAGCGCGCCGCCGGAGCAGGTGAACCGCGCGATTGCGCTCTCGAGAGAGAAGTACTGTTCCGTGTGGCACTCGCTGCGCCAGGACATCGAGCTGACGACGAGCGTGTCCTTCGCACAGGCAGGCGCGGAGCCGGAACCGGACCTGACGCCCGATTAGGCCGGGCCAGCGCCGGGTCCGTCTCCATCGGGGGGAGAGCGTGCGAAGCTCCGCGAACCGCCGCGCCTACATCGACTGGATGCGCGGCCTCAGTGTGCTCTTCATGATCGAGGCGCACACGTTCGACGCATGGACCGTGCTGGCAGACCGCGCCACGCCGCTCTACAAGGCCGTGAACTTCATCGGGGGCCTCGCGGCGCCGATGTTCCTCTTCCTCGCCGGCGTGTCGGTGGCGATGGCCGCCTCGTCGCGCACGCGCCGGTCGGGGGACAGGGCGGCGGCGGCGTGGTCGGTCCAGAAGCGGGGCTGGGAGATCTTCGGCCTCGCGTTCCTCTTCCGGCTGCAGTCGTGGATCCTGAGCCCCGGGGCCACGGTGAGGGGCATCTTCAAGGCGGACATCCTGAACATCATGGGGCCGTCAATCGCCGCGGCCGCCTGGATCTGGGGCCGGCTCGCCGACCGGCGCGCGCGATTCTGGACCTTCGCGGCGCTCGCGTGCGCGTTCGCCTTCGCCACGCCGATCGTCAGGAACGCCGCCTGGCTGGCCTGGCTGCCCGATCCGATCGAGTGGTACATCAGGCCGTTTCCGAAGCTGAGCGTCTTCACCTTCTTTCCCTGGGCGGGCTACGTGTTCGCCGGCGCGTTCGTGGGTGAATGGCTCGACACGGCGAAGACGCCGGCGGGGGAGTGGCGGGCCAACCGGCGGCTGGCGGCCTCCGGCGCGCTCCTCGCCGCCGCCGGCTACGGTGCGAGCTACCTGCCGTCCATCTACCCGCCGGGCTACTCGAACTTCTGGACGTCGTCGCCCACGTACTACGCCGTCAAGATCGGCATCATGCTGGTGCTGATGGGTCTCATCTACGTCTACGTGCAGCGGCCGCTCTCGGCGGCGCCGCGCAACCCCGCCTGGAGCCCGATGCTCGAGTTCGGGCGGTCGTCGCTGTTCGTCTACTGGATCCACGTGGAGCTCGCGTACGGCATCTTCTCGTATCCGCTCCACCGCAAACTGCCGGTCTGGTGGTCCCTCGCCGCGTTCACGGTGTTCACGGCCCTCATCTACGGCGCGACGCTCCTCAAGTCGCGCATCGTCGCCGGCTGGAAAGCCAGGCGGGCGGCTGCGTCCCTGTCCCCATGAGTCCGGCCCGGGGGCGGCGATGTCTGATGACGCGTCCTGGATTGCGCGCCGGGGGGCAGACGGGTGTAGGCTGGTTCCCGACACCGGAGGAGAACCTGCATGGCTGACAGCCTCAAGTCGAAACTCGCGCCGTTCACGGTCACCAAGGGCAAGGACTTCAGGCTGAAGGACCACCCGACCACACGCCAGAACTGGAAGCTCTCGAAGAAGGAGACGCGGAAGCTGCTCGACAAGGGCGTCGAACTCCTGAAAAAGCATCAGGAAAGGCTCTACGCGCAGGATACGAAGGGCCTGCTCCTCATCTTCCAGGCCATGGACGCCGCGGGCAAGGACGGCGCGATCAAGCACGTGATGTCCGGCATCAACCCGCAGGGCTGCCAGGTCTACTCCTTCAAATCGCCCTCGCCCGAGGAACTCGACCACGATTTCCTGTGGCGCACGACGAAGGCGCTGCCGGAGCGCGGCCGCATCGGCATCTTCAACCGTTCCTACTACGAAGAGGTCCTCGTCGTCCGCGTCCACCCGGAGTACCTGCAGAAGCAGAAGCTGCCGCCGGAGCTGCTGTCGAAGGACATCTGGAAGGAGCGGTTCGAGGACATCAACGCGGTCGAGCGTTACCTGACGCGCAACGGCTACACGATCCGGAAGTTCTTCCTCAACGTGTCGAAGATGGAGCAGAAGCGGCGGTTCCTCGAGCGCCTCGAGATGGAGGAGAAGAACTGGAAGTTCTCGCTGGCCGACGCCAGGGAGCGGGGCTTCTGGGACAAGTACATGGAGGCGTACGAGGACATGATCCAGCACACGGCCACGCCCCACGCGCCGTGGATCGTCGTGCCGGCCGACAACAAGCCGCTGGCGCGCCTCATCGTCGCCGCCTCGGTGGTGGACGCGATGGAAGACATGAAGCTCGCGTTCCCGAAGATCTCCGCGGCCCAGAAGAAGGAGCTCGAGGCCGCCAGAAGGGCGCTGGAGTCGGAGAAAGGGTGACGGTCACCTCTTCACGTCGTTGTAGTGCAGCACGGCGTTGAAGAGCATGTTGAACTCGCCGAGCGTCTGGTACCGGAAGCAGGGGTTCGTCGCGAACATCACCACGCGGCCCTTGCCCGACTGAACCTCCGCGATGGCCGGGCGGTCGCGCGTTTCGGCCGCGCCTTTCATCAACCCGCTCAGGACGGCCGCGTCGGTGCCCCGGAAGCGCATCAGCGTCTGCCTGTCGCGGTCGGCCTCCAGCCCCTGGATCGACAGCAGCGGCCCGCCGGCGTACCGGACGGGCACGCTCTTCGACGTGTAGCCGTAGAAGATGGGGTGGGACGGCCGCGTGATCTCGGCGTCCACGATCGGGCCGGGCGCGTAGAACTGGGCGGACGGGCGGCCGGCGTCCACGCGCCTCGCCAGTCCGAACTCGGCCGGGAAGAAACTCGCGGCGCCGAGCGTGACCAGCACGCCGCCCGCTTCGACGAACTTCTCGATCTCGACGACGCCCGCGAGCCCCATCCCGCCCGTCACGTCGTCGGTCTCGCCGTACATCCCGAGACTCTTGAACCGGTCCGACTTCCTGTACGGAAGCGGCGTGCCGACGGGCGGGAGGTCGAAGACGAGGCCCTTTCCGGTGCGGCCCTGGCTCGGCATGACGATGACGTCGTACTTGTCGCGCAGGAGGCCGGAGCGGACCTGCTCCTTGAAGATTAGGTCGTAGCCGATCTCGAAGGCGTCGAAGGCGTGGCGCACCCAGCCCACGTCCTGCGTGCTGCCCCATGTGCTGAAGACGGCGAGGCGCGGGAGATCGACGGCGTGAGAGGGCACGTCGGGCGCTGCGGGCAGGACGGCGGCGGTGAGCCCGAGCCCGGTCACGGCGGTCCTCACGCGGGCCAGCGCGCCGGTGCCGCCGCCCGCGTGCACCAGGAAGGAGCCGGCCGGGAACTCGAGGCCGCCGGCCGTGAACGGCTGCTCGGCGGCATTCACCTCGAACTCCTTCAGGCGGTAACGCAGGGTGATCATGTTCGCCGAGCCGTGGTGCGCGACGGCGACGATTGAACCGGACCCGCCCGACACCGTGCCTTCGAGCGCCACCGTCGTCACCATCCGGACCGGCGCGTCGAGAATCGCCTTGTCCGCGATCTCCTTCACCTCGGTGTGCGTCATCAGGCCGATCGTCCAGCCGGTGTCGTCGTACGTGCGCAGGTTCGGGTCGGGGAAGTCCTGCTTCTCGAGCAGGATCCTGGCGAGCCGGCCGTACGGCTGATCGCGCTTGACGATGAAGGTGCCCGCGGGAAAGGTGCCTTCCTTCACCGTGATCTCGGACGCCGCGCGGCCGACCTCGATGCCCTGCGCGCGCAGGATGTTGACGACCCACGCCACGCGCGTCCGGTCCAGCCCGTCGGCCGGGATGACGTAGCCGTACGGCGCCTCCTTCCTGCCTGCCTCGATGGAGTTCCGGCTCTTGCGGTAGAAATTCTCCAGGACGACTTTCGGGAAGGCCGACGTGAGCTCGAGCGCCGAGAGCACGCCCGTCTGCATGTAGTTGGTGTTGTTGCGGATCGACCACTCGACCTCGGCGTACGGCGGCAGCGGCCGGTACCACTCGCGCGACGTCTGTCCGCCGCCCGTGCCCATCCCGCCCGGGCCGCCGCCGATTCGCCGCTTCATCGTGTTGGCCCCGCCGTTGCCGTACGTCTCGTACATGCGCAGCATGCCATTGTGGTTCGACGCCATGAAGCCCATGTAGCCCGGGTACCACATGTCCACGAAGGCGTGGGTCCACACGCCGGGCATGCCGTACTTGATCATCTGGGCCATCTCGAAGTTCGCGAACCACGGCAGCTCGCCGTACAGAATCGGGTCGAGCGTGGGGTTCTGCGGCGCCTGCCCGCTGAAGGTGTACAGGAACGGCACCGACTCGTGCAGCTCGTGCATGATCGGCGGGTGCCACTCGAGATACCAGTCCAGGATCGCGCGCGTGGTGAGCTGCGAGAAGTTGAAGTCGCGGTTGTTGTCGTGGAGGATGTACTTGCCCCAGTACGGCGGCCCGCCGTAGGAGACACCTTCGCCCGTTTCCCCGGTCTTGTACGCGTAATACCAGTCGACGTAGCGATCGCGCCCATCGGGTTCGGCCGCGGGCGTAATCGAGACGATGACGTTGTCGCGGATCCGGCTGATGAGGGGCGAGTCGTCGACCGCGAGCCGGTAGGCCAGCTCCATGAGCATCTCCGGCGGGCCCGTCTCGCCGCTGTGCAGCCCGCCGATCAGGTGGTAGAGAGGCTTGGCCCGGCCGACGATGTCCATCGCCTGCGCCTCGGTGAGCGGACGTGGATCGGCGAGTTGTCCGAGGTAGCCGCGATACCGGTCGAGGCCGGCCATCGATTCCTCCGACCCGACGAACACGACCACGCATTCGCGGCCCTCGTCGCTCGCGCCGATCGTCGTCACGCGCACGCGAGGCGAGGCGGCCGCCAGCGCCCGGTAGTACCTCAGCATGTCGGCGTAGTAGGTCAGCGTCTTCGGCTGGCCGATGTGGTAGCCGAGCACGTCCTTCGGAGACGGCACGCCGGGCGAGGTCGGCAGGTGATCCACGAGGGGGCTGAGGAACTCGGGGCGCGTGGTCCATTCGCGAACGCGGCGGGCGAACTCCTCGTCAGTCCCGGCCCGGGCGGCGACCTCCGTCGCCGGCTTCCGCGCCTGGGCCGAGAGGCCGCTGTCCCCGGCCGCCAGAAGTAGCGCGGCTGCCGCAAGCGCGCCGGCACAGAATGTTCGCCCGTTGTTCGCGTTCCATCGGTTCATCGGAGCTAACCCTCATCAGCACAATCAGATACAAGGATACAGCGCGCCCTTCGCGGCCGCCGCCCCGCCGCCGCGGTCGCCCGCTTTGGTGCAGGAAGCGCTCATCATCTCAGAAAACGGGCTGAAATCAGGACAGAAACGGTCAAAATGTGCCAGGACCCAACCATGATCAATGTTTCCGCGATCCAGATGCAGCAGTTCGGCGTCCGGTTCTACCAGGCGTCGCTCTCGGCCCGCGACATCGACAAGCTCGTCCGCTTCGAGGTGTTGAGCTACGGCGAGCAGCATCATCCGCCCGTGCGCGGCAAGAAGGGCGGCGGGGCGGTGTCCAAGGTGAACTGGAATCTCCTCGAGCGCCGGATAGCCGGCAACGAGAAGGCCTACCAGCGCCAGATCATCCGCCGGAAGATTGACGAACTGGTCGGCTACTACGAGCAGTGCCGCCTGGCGCGGGACCTGCCGTCGATTCCGGGGGCGGTGATCATCTCCTGCGACGAGGCGCTCTCGTTCTCGCCGGTGGAGGAAGGATCGAGCCTCGGCACGCTGAGGGTGCCCGAGCGCCCGGGGGTGCTGCGCGCCATCGACGGACAGCACCGGCTGCTGGCCATGCACGCCGACATCGAGCGGTTCGGGCAGGACGCGTTCACGGTCCCGGCCGTCATCTTCGACCAGCTCCCCGAGGACCACATCGTCCAGATGTTCGTGACGATCAACGCGAAGCACACGCGGCTGAACTCGTCGCACCTTGTGAGCCTGTCCGGGCGTCAGCTCTACCGCGACCAGAGCCTCGCCTCGGCCCACGACATCGTCCGGGTGCTGAACGATCGCGACGACTCGCCGCTCTACACGGACATCAAGCTGCTGGGGGTGGGGAAGGGCACCGTGGCCCAGGCGCCGCTCGCCCAGGAGCTGAAGAAGCTGTTCCAGTCGGATGCGTTCGGCGGCGCCCGCAAGACCCAGGACTTCCACGACGAAGCGAAGCGGTTCTTCGTGAACTACTTCAAGCAGATCGCCCTGGTGTTCGGGGCGGCGTGGAACGGGCGGAAGTACAGCATCAAGTCGTCAACCGCGCTCAGAGCCTTCATCCGGGTGGCGCCCGACGTGGTGCGCCGCCTCGACGAGGAGCACGTCGAGCGCACCGACTTCCGGGCCATCGGGCGCGTGATCGCGCCGTGGGGCCACCGCATCGGCGACCTGCGGTTCGAGACCCTGGGTGCGTGGGGAAAGAGCACGACGGTGGACGCCCTGGCGAAGGAACTGCGCCTCGCGCTGCACTATCCCGAAGGGGCGATGGGATAGGGCAGCTTGACAGCTACCCGTGGTCAGCGGCCAGTAGGCGAGAGGGCACAGGCGGGAGGCGAGACGGAGTGTCCCTCGCCTCTCGCCTCTCGCCTAGTCCCTTCCCAAGATGACGTCCCGATACCGCTGATAGAGCCACGCGCCGAGGAGCAGGAACACGCCGAGGCAGACAAAGCCGATGATCCGGTAGATGCCGCCGAGCATCGACAGGTCCGAGACGAACGCCTTGACAATCGTCATCGCCAGCAGCGCGATGGCGAGATACCGCACGGGTGCGTACTTCCGGACGATGCCGACGACGATGAGCGCGGTGCCGTAGACGGCCCAGGCGACAGAGACGGAGGCGGAGCGTGCCAAACGCGCCGTCGCGTCGGTCGCCTCCTGCATCTGCCAGTAGAAACTGATCTCCGTCGTGAACAGCACGATGGTGAGCACGTTTCCGACGATGTACAGCGCGGCGATTTCGAGTGCGGCCCGGTCCGGCACGTGGCCGGCGCGCCGCTTGTACAGCAGCGCCAGGACGTAGCAGACGGCCACGACGGCCAGCGTGGCGCCGACCCTCGCGTTCAGGACGGGGCTGAACCCGGCCGGCGCCTCGAAGAACCCGAGCCTGATGAGGAGCAGGACCGCCCAGGCCAGGAGCAGTGCGCCGCCGAGGCGCATCCAGTCGCGGCGCGACTTCAGTCCGACCCACACGATGGCCGCGGCTTCAACGGCCCAGCCAACCACCGACCACCACATATCGAACTGGAGGCCAATCGCGAAGCCCAGCATGGCGAAGGCGGCGGCCAGGCTGTTCAGCCCGGCTTCCTCCGACGTGCCGCGCCAGAACCACGTCAGGAGGCCGTGCCAGGCGGCGAGCGCGAGCGCCAGCGCGGGCATCGACGCCGTGGCCACGGGGTCGAAAATCGCGTAGAGCCCTCCGAACAGGCCAAGCGCGCCTGCGTGAAACAACAGGAGGTCGGCCTTCAGCCAGCGCCCGGTCCGGCGTGCCAGGCGCTCGCCGATGGCCACGAGGTTCATGGCGTAGACGGCCAGCGCGACAGCGGCAGGCGCCAGGCGCCAGCCCGGGCCTGCGTGCGAGTCGATCCACTGCCAGAGCACGGGAGCGATGAGCGCGAAGGCTACCAGGCGCAACCACGCGCCGTCCAGTGTCATGCTCGCGGCCACCCCGGCGACCGACGCGAAGGTGAGGTAGAGCAGCAGCGCCATCCAGTGCGGCTGCAGATTGGCGACCGACGCTGCGTGAAAGACCAGCGGCGCGGTCAGCAGGAGCGGGCCGACAAGGCCTGTCAATCCGGTCCCGGCCCGCTGCGCGCGGATGCCGGCGCCGGTGAACAGCGCGCCGAAGATCGTCAGGAACACCTGCGTCGGAATCCACTGCGCCGGCGTGTAGAACCGGTCGGCCCAGCCGAGGAACGTGAAGAGCACGCACGCGTAACTGACGGCGTTGAGGACCGGCCAGTTGCGGCGCGACGCCATGACCATCGCGCCGGCCGCGAGGATGGCATCGTAGGAGAGGAGGGTCACCTGGGCGTTCTCGCCGCCGCCGACGAGGAATGGCGTGAGGAAACCACCGGCGGCCGCGAAGACGGCCAGGCCCGGTGAGCGGTGCACGTCCGCGGCCAGGGCCGCGCCGGCGGTGACGAGCACCATCAGCCCGAACGCGGCCGGCCGGCCGACCAGGCCATAGAAGGCCAGCGCCGCAAACACCGAAATGTAGAGCGCGGCGAACCCGCCCCCGGCCACGATTTGCCCGTAGAGCGCGTAGCCGCGGCGGGCGATGCGATGGCCGCCCAGCACCATCGCCAGGCCGACCGCGGCGCCGATGAGCACGCGCCCCGTCTCGTTGATCCAGTCGTTGTCGAAGGCGTACTTGACGAAGAAGCCGATGCCCAGGACCAGTGCCGCGGTGCCGATGTAGAGCAGCCAGCGGCCGCCGATGCGGCTCTCGAGCGACTCGGCGCGACCGGTTCCTGGCGCGATCGGCGCGGCCGGCGCCGGCGTCATGGCGGCCGTTGGCGCAGAAACGACGGGCTCGGCTGGAGGCGAGGGCACCGCCGGCGAGGCGGGCGACGCGGACGGGCCGGCTCCCGCAGCAGGGCCCGCCTGCCGTGCCGCCACCCGCGCCCGCAGCAACTCGTTTTCGAGGGCGTCCAGCCTGGCGTCGATCCGCGTGATGTCGCCGGCCACCTTCCGTGTGCGCAGGAACGTGGCGATTGGCACGACGACCGACAGGACGAACACGCCGGCCGCGACGGCGAGGGCGAAGAGCGCGAAGTCCATGGGTGAGTGTCCCTCCGGGCGAACCGCGAACCCGCTCCGGCTCGGAGATTACGGCGGCGCCGGCTCTGTGTCCTGTGCCAAGGCTGAGAAACCGTGATAAACCATTGACACCATCTGGAGGCTGCTGATGCCCACGTCAACCCGCCGCCGACTGCTTCAGCTGAGCATGTGCGGCGCCATTCTACTCGCGTTCAGCTGGAGCGGGTCTGCGCAGCAGTCGCCCATTCTCGAACGGCACGAGGGTGACGACTACACCCGCTACGAGTTGCTGGCGCCCGATTCCGCGCAATTCAAGATCACCTACGACGTCACCGCAATCAGGCCGGGGGCCCGCCATTACTTCAACGTCATCCGAAAGGGCAGCGAGGCGAGCGACGAGGCGGTCGTCGACCTGATGACCGGCCAGCCGCTGCCGTGGAAGGTGGTGAGCGGCGCGGAGGCGAGGGTGGCGGGACAGGCGAACGCCGACCTCGACGCGAACTACATCCAGGTGACGCTCGCCCGCCCGGTGCCCGCGGGCGGCGAAACCCGGCTGCGCATCGTCAAGACGTATCGCGACGCGAAGTCGTACTACCGCGAAGGCGACCTGGTCGTGTTCAATCGCGGCCTCGGCATCAAGCGCAACGCCGTGGTGCTGCCCGCAGGCTATGAACTGGTGGCCTGCAACGTCCCGTCGCAGATCCGCACCGAGAGCGGCGGCCGGATCGCGACGAGCTTCCTGAACACCTATCCCGCGGAAGCGCCCCTCATCGTCAAGGCGCGGCCGCTGGCGAAGACTCCGGCCCCGCCAGCCGCGGAAGGAGGGCCGGCATCGGAAAGGTCGCAGGCGCGGCAGGCGCCAGCCGCCACGGCCGCGGTTCCGTCCACGGCGTCGCGCCTGAGCGAACGCGCACGCCAGGATCGCGAGATCGTGTACTTCCTGCAGCAGCCCGACACGCATGCCTTCGCGCTCTATCACGACTACACCGAGTCGCGTCCGGGCGTCGGCGCCTACTACAACGTCGTGCGCGCCGGCAGCAGGGCATCGAACCCGGCGGCGCGCCTGCTCGACACCGGCGAGGCCCTGAAAGTCGAGACGCTCAAGGGTCGCGAGCTGGCCGCCGCGAAGGTCGACGTCGGCGAGCCGGTTGCGCCCGACACCGAAGTCGTCGTGATCCGGTTTCCCGCCGTGCAGCCAGGACACTCGGCGCGGCTCCGGATCAGTGAAACGTACACCGACGCGGGCCGGTACTACATGGAGGGCGACGAGTTCGTATGGGACCGCAGCCTCGGGCGCGCGCGCAACGTCGTGGTCCTGCCGGCGGAGTGGTACGTTACGGCGAGCTCGATCCCGGCCGTGGTCACGATGACCGAAGACGGCCGCGTCAGGCTGGAGCTCGACAACCCGCGGCCGGACGACATCGCGGTGTTGTTGAAGGGGAGAAGACGGTAGTCAGAAGACAGAAGCAAGAAGCAAGAAGCAAGAAGCAAGAAGACTCCCCGGTGCAGCTTGCCCTTCTGGCTTCTTGCTTCTGACGAACGTCAGTGGGCACTACTTGCTTCTGGCTTCTACGTCCTGTAGTCCGCATTGATCGCCACATACTCCGCACTGAGATCGCACGTCCACACCGTGGCGGAGTGGGAGCCGCCTGCGCCGAGGCCAACGTCGATCTCGATGTCCGAGCCGGCAAGGCAGGCCGCCGCCTCGGGAGCGCGCTCGTCGAAGGGCACACCGTCCTTGAAGAGCACGACGGGGCCGATCCGCACCGTCGCATGCCCGACGTCGAAGGCCACGCCGGCGCGTCCGGCGGCTGCGAGCAGGCGACCCCAGTTGGGGTCGCCGCCGTGGATGGCGGTCTTCACCAGCAGGGAGTTCGCGATCGTGTGTGCCGCGCGCTTCGCGTCGGCGTCCGAGGCCGCGCCGCTCGCCGAGACGCACACCAGTTTCGTCGCACCCTCCCCCCCGCGGACGATCGCCCTGGCCAGGGTCCCGCATACCTCCCGCAGCGCGGCCACGAAGGCCGGATACTCGGCGTCGTCGATCTGGACGCCCGACGCGCCGCTGGCGAGCAGGAACACGGTGTCGTTGGTGGACGTGTCGCCGTCGATGGTGATGGCGTTGAAGGTGACGTCGACGGCCTCGCGAAGCGCGCGCTGAAGGCGTGGGGCGGCGACGGCGGCGTCGGTGGTGACACAGCCGAGCATGGTGGCCATGTGCGGCTCGATCATGCCCGCGCCCTTGGCCATGCCGCCGACGCGAAAGACCCCGGATGCCGTCCTCGCGGACACGGCCGCGGATTTCGGCGCCTTGTCCGTCGTCATGATGGCGCGCGCCGCGTCGCCGTGGGCGTTCCTGGAAAGCGCCTTCGCGGCTTCGCCGGCGCCCGTGCGAAGCCTGTCGAGATTCAGCTGGACGCCGATGACGCCGGTCGACGCCACGAGCACCTGGTCGGGCGCGCATCCGACGACCGACGCGACAAAGTCGGCCGAGCTTCGCGCGACGGCCAAGCCCTCCGGGCCGGTGCACGCGTTGGCGCAGCCGCTGTTGACGACGACCGCGCGCGCGAGGCCGCCGCTTTGCGCGAGGTGCTTGCGTGACACGAGCACCGGGGCGGCCTGGGCCTTGTTGGTGGTGAACACGCCGGCGGCCGCGGCCGGCGCGTCGGCCACGACGAGCGCCAGGTCGAGGGCGCCGGTCTTCTTGATGCCGCACGCCACGCCGGCGCTGCGGAAGCCGGACGGCGCCGTGACGCCGCCGTCAATCGGCTCGATAGTCGCGCCTTCCGGGCACGCGGAGGTCACGACAGACCCTCCCGCAGAGTCGGCGGGCTGATCGGCCACCCGAGCCTGGTGTCGATGACGGCGTACTGCCTGCACGTCCGGAACTGGGCGCAGCTCCAGCAGTCGGCGGCCACCTTCTCCGGCAGCCACGTGTGCGGCACGATCGAGAACCCGAACCGCACGAAGAACCGCGGGTCGTGCGTGAACGCGCACAGCGTGCGATAGCGTCCGGCCCTCGCCCGGCGGCGCAGTTCGTCGACGACCACCTGGCCGAGCCGTTGACCGCGGACGTTTTCGCGGACCACGAGCGACCGGACCTCGGCGACGCTCGCGCCGAGCGGCGCCAGTTCGCCGCACGCCAGCACGGCGCCTTCGCCGCTCACGGCCACGCTGAACCGCGATGCCCTCGCCGTCACGTCGGCGAGAGAGCGAGGCAGCAGGTGACCCGACTGCAGGTTCTCGGTGATCAGCCGGTGGATTGCCGGCGCGTCGTCGTCTGTGGCCGCGCGCACGACAGGACAGGACCCGGGTTCGTGGGCGACGGGCCGGACAGGGCCCGGAACAATGATGGGAATGATGGCGGGTTCATGCGTCACGCGGCACGCTCCCGGACGCCCTCGGCGAGGATCGCGTCCAACTGCGAGAGGGACTCGGCCACTTCCGCCTCCGTGATGACAAACGGCGGAAGCAGGCGGAGCACCGTGCTGGCCGTCCTGTTGATGAGCACGCCCCGGCCGAGCGCGACCAGGACGAATGGCGCGGCGTCCACCCGGAGGTCGATGCCCCACATGAGCCCGGCGCCGCGGATCTCGCGGATGACGGCGTGCTTTCCGGCCAGCTCGCGCAAGCCGGCGCCGAACTGCGCGCCGACTTTCTGCACGTGCTCCTGCAGGCCGCCGGTCATGAGCGCATCGAGAAAGACGAGCGCGGCTCTGCACGCCAGCAGGTTGCCGCCGTACGTCGAGCCATGATCGCCCGGGGACAGCGCGGCGGAGACCCGCTCGCTGAGCAGGACGGCGCCGATTGGCATGCCGGCGCCGAGGGCCTTGCCGACCGCGACAAGGTCGGGCTCGAGGCCGAGGCGCTGGTACCCGAACGCGTGCCCCGTGCGTCCCAGCCCGCATTGCACCTCGTCGGCGATGAGCAGGGCGCCGGTCCGCTGCTGCGTGTCACGGATGGCCGCGGCAAACGACGGGCTGAGCGGCCGCACGCCGCCCTCGCCCTGGACCGCCTCGATCACAATCGCCGCGGTGCGTTCGGACACCGCTGCGGCGAGGGCCGCCGGGTTGTCCGCTGCAACCCACGAGACATCCGCCAGCAGCGGCGCGAACGGCGCGCGATAGTGGCCGTCCCACGTCACCGAGAGCGACCCCATCGTCCTCCCGTGGAAGGAATGCTGAAGGGCCACGAACCCCGCCCGAGCCGTGTCGCCGGAGGTGTGCCAGTAGCGCCGCGCGAACTTGAGGCCGCCTTCCATCGCCTCGGTGCCGCTGTTGCAGAAGAACGTGCGCGGGAGGCCCGAGAGCGCCGCAAGGCGCGTCGCCACCTGTCCCTGGAGGCGGTGGTAGTAGAGGTTCGACGTGTGGATCAGGGTCTGTGCCTGATCGGCGAGTGCGGCGGCGAGCGCCGGGTTGGCGTGGCCGAGCGACGCCACGCCCACGCCGGAGACCAGGTCGAGATAGGCGCGGCCTGTGTCGTCGACGAGCCGCACCCCGGCGCCACGCTCGAAGACAACCGGAGCGCGTTTGTAGATCTGCACGACGTGCCGGCCGTCGAGCGCCTGCACGGCGTCGAAGACGTCCCGGGAAGTGTCCATCAAAGCACCCTCGTCATCGATGCTGCCGCTCCATCCCCGCCGGCGAGCGCGGCTCGCAACCGTGCCGCGTCGCGGCCGTCGACGATGGCCACCCCGGGCACGCCTCCCGCGAGCGCGGCCCGGCAGGCCTGGAGCTTCGCCAGCATCCCGCGGTTGATTGCGCCGATGGCGGCCAGGTCCCTCTCGGCGGCTTCTCCGAGCTCCGCGATCGTGTTTCCGTCGCCGTCGAGCACGCCGGGCGTGGTCCCCGCGATGATCAGGCGCGACGCGCCGAGGCGGACGGCGAGCGCGGCGGCCATCGTGTCGGCATTCACGTTGTAGAGCGTGCCGTCGGCGCCCGCGCCGATCGTGGCGACCACCGGGACGTAACCGCCGCCGACCACGTGCGACACAAGGTGCGGCGTGCCGCCGTGGACGGGCCGGCCGACGAGGCCCAGCGACACGATCTCGCCGGCCACGCTCCGGAACGGCGGCATCGGCTCGACGGGCGCGACGCCGCAGTCGGCGCCGGTGAGGCCGACCGCGCGCCCGCCGGCGGCGTTGATGGCCGCGACAAACCGCGTGTTGATCGTGCCGGCAAGCACCGCGACGACGATCTCGAGCGTCGGCTGGTCAGTGACGCGGAGCCCGTCGACCTGCCGCCTCGGGATCCCGGCCCTGGCGAGCGCGGCGTCGATTTCGCGCCCGCCGCCGTGGACGACCGCCACGGGCATCGCCGCGGCCGCGCGGGCGATCTCGCCGGCCGCCTGCCTCGTAGGCGGCTCCTCCTCGAGCAGTTCGCCGCCGAGCTTGAGCACGACGGTGCGCGGCGTCACAGGAGCCCCATCCGTTCGTCGAGGCCGTGCATCAGGTTGAAATTCTGGACCGCCTGGCTCGCGGCGCCCTTCAGTAGATTGTCGAGGCAGGCGACGATGACGAGGCGGTTCGTGGCTTCGTCGACGCGCCAGCCGATGTCGCAGAACGGCGTGTAGGCCGAGTGCTTGATTTCCGGAAGTTCGTCGTCCCACAGGCGCACGAACGGCGCGTCCGCGTACGCGGCGTGCATCGCGTCTCCGACCGCCGCGGCTGACGTGCGCGGCGCGAGATGGGCATAGATCGTTTCGAGGATGCCTCGGTTGAGCGGCACCAGGTGGGGCACGAACGTGACGGCCCGGCCAAGCGCCTGTTCCATCTCGGCCCCATGGCGATGGCTGAATACGCCGTACGCCGCCGCGCTCGCGTGGTTCTCGGAAAAATGCGTCCGGTCGGTCGCGGCCTTTCCCGCGCCCGATACGCCCGACTTCGCGTCGATAATGACGTCGCCGTCGATGAGCGCGGCGTCCGCAAGCGGCTGGAGCGCGAGGAGCGCCGCCGTCGGGTAGCAGCCCGGGCACGAGGCCAGGCGGGCGCCCGGCAACTTCGTGCGGCTGCGCTCCGGCAGGGCGTAGAGCGTGCCGTCCGGCAGCGCCGCCGTCCCGGGGTACCAGCGTGTGCGGAGCGTCCGGTCGCGCAGGCGAAAGGCGCCGGAGAGGTCGATGACCCGGACGCCGCTCCCGGCCAGTGACGCGCCGATGTCGGCCGAGGCAGCCTCGGGCAGGCCCAGGAACACGGCCTCGCACTCGCGGACCAGCGCGGCGGCATCGAGGGGCCGCACCTCGCCGTCCCAGATGCGGGCGAGGGCCGGCAGCCGGCGCGTATCGCCGCCTGACGACATGGCTGCCGTCAGCCGGACGCCGGGGTGCCTGGCGAGCAGGCGCAGCAGTTCCTGGCCGGCGTAGCCGGTGGCTCCGGCGATGGCGACACGAATCGGGGACGGCGCGTGCGTGGTGAAAGGCATGACCTGAAGTGAATAAGTATGCATAGTGACTCATAAGTAGTCAAGCCCGCGAGGCGCTTCCTGAGGCCCTGTCTTGCGAAAGTATGCATAACTATGTATACTCAGCCGTCCGGGCGAGTGGTCATGAAACGACGCAGACAAGCCGTCATCCTCGATCTGGTGGACCAGTTCGCGCTCTCGAGCCAGGAAGACCTGCGCCGGCGGCTGAAGGGCATGGGATTCTCGGTGACCCAGGCCACCCTGTCGCGCGATCTCAAGGATCTGGGCCTCGTGAAGGCCAGCGCCGATGGTGCCTACCACCGGCCGGGCGTCGAGAGCACGCCGCCGGAGGTGGCCGTGGCGCGCCTGAAGCACGCCGTCGCCGAATACCTCATCGGAGTCGATCGGGCGCTGCAGCTGGTTGTGCTCAAGACGGGCCTGGCCCAGGCCCAGCCGCTGGCGAGCGCCGTCGACGCGACGAGGCTCGAGGGTGTGGTGGGCACGATTGGCGGCGAGGACACGGTGCTTGTCATCTGCCGCGACGCGGCGGCGGCCACAACCGTCGCGGGCCGCTTCGACAGGATGGCGAAGGGATGACGCACCGGGGCACTCAGGCATTTCTCACGCGAGCAGTCTGATGGCACATCTCTGGTCCGGCCGGTTCGACGAGGAGCCCGACGCCTCGGTCTTTTCCTACGGCGTATCCCTGGCGTTCGACCGGCAGCTCTTCGAAGACGATGTGACTGGCAGCCAGGCGTGGGCGGAGGCGCTCGCCCTTGCGGGAGTGCTCTCCGAGGCCGATGCGGCGGCCATCGCGGCGGGCCTGGGGGACATCCTCGCCGCCGGCCGCTCCGATCCCGGATTCGTCAGCGGGCCTGACGAGGACATCCACGCCTTCGTCGAGCGCCAGCTGGTCGAGCGGATTGGCGAGGCCGGCAAGCGCCTGCACACCGGCCGCTCCCGCAACGAGCAGGTCTCGCTCGACCTGCGCCTCTACCTCAGGCGGCGCGTCCCGTTCATCGTCGACGGCCTGAAACGGCTCGTGGCGGCGCTTGCGGAGCGGGCGGAGGCCTGCGGCACCTCGACGATGCCCTCCTACACGCACCTGAGGCGGGCGCAGCCGATTCTCGCAGCGCACTTCTTCCTGGCGCACGCTTCCGCCTTCAGGCGCGACGCCGGCCGCTTCGCGCGCGTGATGGAGGAGGCCGACGAGATGCCGCTCGGCTCGGGCGCCGTCGCCGGGACGACCTATGCCATCGACACGGCCTTCCTCGCGCGGCGCCTCGGCTTTTCCCGTACGGTCCTGAACAGCCTCGACGCCTCTTCGGACCGGGACTTCGTCGCGAGCTTCCTCTACGCCAGCTCGCTCGCGATGGTGCACCTCAGCCGCCTCGCCGAGGACCTCATCATTTTCACCTCCGAGGAGTTCGGGTTCTTCGACCTGCCCGACCGCTTCGCGACCGGCAGCAGCCTGATGCCGCAGAAGAAGAACCCCGACCCGCTGGAGCTCGCGCGCGGGAAGTCCGGCCGCGTGCTCGGGCGCCTCGCCGGCTGGCTCGTGACGATGAAGGGACTGCCCGGCGGCTACAATCGGGACCTGCAGGAGGACAAGGAAGCCGTATTCGACGCCGAGGCCACACTGGCGTCGTCGCTCAACGCCTGCGCGGCCGTCGTGGCGGGACTTACGCTGAACGGCGCGCGGGCCGAGGCGGCGGCGTCGGGTCTGCTGCTCGCCACGGACGTGGCCGACTACCTCGTGGCGAAGGGCGTGGCCTTCCGCGACGCCCACGCGACTGTCGGCGCCATCGTGCGGAAGCTCGTGGCGGAAGGGCGCGACTTTGCGTCGCTGCATCTCGACGAGTGGCGCGCGTTCAGCGACCGCATCGGGCCGGACGTGGCGGATGCGGTCTCGGCGACCGCCTCGGTGGCGGCGAAACGGACGCCGCAGTCGACGAACCCGGAGAAGGTCCGGGCCGCGCTGGACGAACTGGCCGCCTGGCTCCGGGGGGGCACGCCCTGAGGCGCGCCGGCCCGCGCTGCCGGGCGGGGCGACAACTCAACGCTTTGGCCTGGCGCGGAAGGGCGTTATGATGGGGGCGGCATCATCGACGCGAGCTGAAGTCAGCCGCGGCCCGCGCCACGGGTCAGGATGCCGAAAGTCGTCGCTTCTCGTTGCCTGCCGCCCGCCGGCAACGCGAGCCTCGAATGGCGGTCGCAGGCGGCCGTTGCCCCCGGCGACATCTTCATCCCACCAAGCGTTTTCGAGGGACTGTGCATGCATCCGCGCCAGCTTCGGGTTGGTGATCTCGTCGATGACTACTGTCCGCGCGAGCGGCGGTTGAGCAACCATGCGGTGGTTGCGCTCGTCGGCGACGATATCCGCCAGGTCAGGTGCACGACCTGCGACACCGAGCACGAGTACAAGGGCGGGAGAGTGCCCGCGAGCCGCAGGAAGAAGCCTGTGGCCGTACCGCCTGCGCTCGCTCCCTCGCGCGAGGCGGTCTCGCCTCCGGCCATCGACGATGAACCGGCCGCCTCGGTGCAGCCGGCCCCGCCGGCCGGCCCCGAGGAACTGGTCGCGCCCGAGCAGGCCCCGCCTGCGGAAGCCCCCGAGCCGGAGGCGCCGTCCCCCCACGCCGAGATCAGCCTGCACCGGCGCCTGATTCGCGCCACGCTGCCTCGCATCGAGAGCGACGCGCCCGCCAGGCCGATCCCGGAATTCACGATGCACCGCGCCGCTCAGCCGGGGCACCGGCACGGCAAGCCCTTCCGCCAGGGGCCGGGCGGAAGCCAGCACCGGCACGTGGCCAGGGGCGGCTTCGGCCAGGGCCGCCATGGACAGGGTGAGGCCAACGGCAACACCTTCGGGCCTCCGCGCGGCGCGCACAACCAGCGGGGCGCGCCGGGCGGGCACAGCGGAGCCCAAGGCCCGCGTGGCCATTCGAACCCGCAGGGCCCGCGCCACCCGCGCCACACGTTCGGAGGCAAGCCCCCGCGAGGCCCCAAGAAGCCCTGACACCCCACGCAATGGCCACCCTGAACGACACGTGCGGCCTCATCACGGGCGTCGCGAACAAGCGATCGATCGCGTGGGCCATCGCCAGGGCCATGGCTCGCGACGGTGCGAGGCTCGCGCTGACGTATCAGGGCGAGCGGCTGCTCGAGAACGTCCAGGAGCTCGCGGCCGACCTGGATCGTCCCCTGCTGCTGCCGTGCGATGTCACGTCGGACGTCCAGATTGCCGAGGTCTTCGAGACCATCACGCGCGAGTTCGGGGGCCTCGACTTCCTGCTGCACGGGACCGCGTTCGCCCCGCGCGAGGAACTGTCGCGGCCGTTCGTGGACACGAGCCGCGAGGGCTTCCGCGTGGCGCTCGATGTCAGCGCCTACTCGCTTGTCGCGCTCGCCAGGGGCGCCGCCCCGCTGATGGCGGCCCGCGGCGGCGGCTCGATCGTCACGCTCACCTATCTCGGCAGCGATCGCGTGTTCACGAACTACAACGTCATGGGCGTTGCGAAGGCCGCGCTCGAGGCGTGCGTGCGTTACCTCGCCGACGGCCTGGGGCCGCAGAACATCCGCGTGAACGCCATCTCCGCCGGCCCGATCAAGACACTGGCGGCGTCCGGCATCTCCGGGTTCGGCGGCATCCTCCAGGTCTATCGCGATCGATCACCGCTGCGCCGCAACACCGAACTCGAGGAGGTCGGCGAAACCGGCCGGTTCCTGCTCGGCCCCGAGAGTTCCAATATCACGGGCGAAGTCCTGATGGTGGATTCGGGGTATCACGTGATGGGCTTCTGACGCGGTCATCAGTATCGCTCCCGTCGGATCTTCGGTGCCGGGACTCCCGCGTCCCGCAGCATGTCCATCAGCCCCGCCACGAACGCGTCCGGGCCGCAGACAAAACACAGCGGGTCGCGGCCTTTCACAAGCGCGCTGATCCAGGCCGGCTGGACACGGCCGCGCCTCCCTCTCCATGCCGCGCCCGCTTCGCGCGTGACGGTCTTCGACAGCCGGATCCGTCCGAGGCGCGAGAGCCGGCGCCACTCGCCGGCGAACGCGAACTCGTCGGGCGTCCGGGCGCTGTAGATCAACGTGATGGACGGAGGATTCCGCCGGGCCAGTGATGACGCCATCATCGAGCGCAGGGGGGCGATCCCGGTGCCGCCGGCCGCAAACAGCAGGTCCCGGGGCAGCCGGCGGGGGAGCACGAAGCCGCCGGCCGGGCCCTCGACGGCCACCACGCTGCCGGGGCGGGCGCCCTCCAGGTTGGGGCGTGACTGCCCGTCCGGCCCCACTTCGACCAGGAACTCGAGCAAGCCGCTCTGCCGCACCTCCTCCGGGGCATTCGCGAAGGAGTAGGGCTTCCGGAAGGCCCGGCCGGCCAGGCCGACCATCGCGGCCTGGCCGGCCGAGAACGGGAGCGTGTCGCCCGCCGTGTCCAGCCTCAGGAGCACGGCCCGCGGCGTCTCACCGACGATGTCACGAACCCTGAACTGATGGATGGCCACTGTGCTCGGACACCGCCCGATGGACGGCGCGTTCAGCCTGCCGCTGTTTGCGCGCGGCCTTGTCCTCGTACATGCGCTTGTCGGCCACCTGGAGCAGCGCCTCGTAGGAATCGCCGTCGGCCGGGAACACCGCCGCCCCGACGCTGATCGTCAGGCGCACGCGCAGCAGGTCGCCCACGTTGAACGGCATGCTCTCGACGGCCTGTTGCAGTTCGAGGCGCTTGGCCTCGGCCTGCTCTCCGCCGAAGTCCGACAGCAGGACGATGAACTCGTCGCCCCCGTACCGCACGCAGATGTCGTAGGGCCGGATGGCCCCTCGCAGGACGGCCGCCACGGCGCAGAGGGCCCGGTTGCCGGCCTGGTGCCCGAAGGTGTCGTTGATCGGCTTCAGGTTGTCGAGATCGAGGAGCATGAGCGTGACCGACGACTTCAGGCGCGCCGCGCGGGCGATCTCGCGTCCCGCGTGCGAGTAAAGGAAGCGCGTGTTCGGCAGGCCAGTCAACGGGTCCGTCACCGAGTCTTCACGGGTCTGCTCGTAGAGCACGGCGTTGCTGACCACGGCCGCGATCTGGCCCGAGACGCGGCTGACCAGGCGCCGATGATCGTCGGTGAAGGCGTGCGGCGCCGTATGGTAGAGCGCGAGCGCGCCCCTCACCGTGCTCCCCATCATGAGCGGGCAGACCATGGCCGACTTCAGCTTCACCTCGGCCAGGTCGGCGCGCTGCATGTCGAGATCGACCGAGGGATCCCCGTCCGTGATGCACTCGCGTGCGGCGATGGCGGCACCGACAAGCCCGTCGCCGTCGCGGACGATCAGGCCTGGAAAGGCCCGGTGCCCCGGGCCCGTCGCGAAGCGGCAGCGCGACACGCCGTTGTCCGCGTCGTAGAGAAACAGGGCCGCGGTGGTGAAGGGCACCAGGCGATCCATCTTCGAGGCGATGGCCGCCATGCTGTCGGAGACGCCAAGACTGGATCCCATCGCCTCGGACATCGCATACAGGGCGCCGAGTTCGTGGCTTGCCACGCCGATGTCGTCAAGCAGTGCCGCCGGCGTCGTGCGCGGTCCACGCCGGCCGAGCAGCGGCTGCCCCTCGCCGCTTCCCGCCGCGGCCCCATCGGGCGCGCCGACGAGCCTCGCTTCTTCGTCGGCCTCCTGCAGGGAGGGCAGCAGCGCGACGTAGCGCGATACGACGGACGGATCAAGCGCGTTGCCCGCCTCCTGCCAGAGCACGTTGACGGCCTCGTCGACCGGCATGGCCCGGTTGAACGGCCGGTCGGAGGTGATGGCGGCGAAGTAGTCGACCACCGCGAGGATGCGGGCCCCGAGGGGAATCCCGGCGCCGCGGAGGCCCGACGGGTAGCCGTTGCCGTCCCAGCGCTCGTGGTGGCTGCGCACCAGATCGGCCACCGGGTGCGGGAACGGCACCTGCTCGATGATCGCGGCGCCCACCCCCGCGTGCGTCTGCATCTTGTTGCGCTCATCGTCGGTGAGCGGCCCGGGCTTCGACAGGATGTGGTCCGGTACGGCGAGCTTGCCGATGTCGTGCAGCAAGGCCGCCGTGCGGATGCTCTCCACTTCGTCGGCCGGCAGGCCGAATGTCCGCGCGAGCGCGGCGGCGTGGCGCTGTTCGCGCTGGAGCGGCGAGCGCGAGGATCGGTCGCGGGCGTCGATGGCGAGCGCCAGGGCCTCGACCGTGGCCATCTGGATCGCGCCCGACCGCTCGAGCGCCTGCTGATGCGCCTGCTGGGCCTCGCGGTCGCGCCGGTAGACCCGGTAGGTGAACAGCAGGGCGACGGCCGACAACACCAGCGGGGTGAGCAGGAACGGCGCCGACGGCCGCAGGCGAAGCTCCGCCAATACGGCCAGGACGGTGGCCCCGGCGATCACAATCGCCGACAGCGTGGATATCAGGTGCGGCATCGCGAAACGGGAGCCTGTAGATTCTATCAGCGCAGGGCCCCTCGCGTGCGGCTCTCTGCGCGCCGGGCGCTTTGTGAGGGCTCAATCCGGCCATGCCGGTTCCGGGACCGAGCCGGGGAGGGCCGAGCCGGGCAGGCGCCGGCCCGCCGAGGATCCGTTGTAAGCTAGCCGTCGGCGCATGCGTCGTGCGCCTCACGACGGAGGATTGCCGTGCCACATCGCGCCCCGGGCTCGCCCCGCCACACCGCGACCTCGTACCTGAGCGGCAAGGAGATCCGCTACTACCGGCCGGCCGGAAGCGCCGATATCCGCCGGCTCATCGACGAAGGGTTTCAGGCGTTCAACGCCGCGCGCCTCTCCGAGGCCTGCCACATCTTTTCGGACAGAATGCTGCTGCCGGAGCACGACACGACCATCGGGCTCACGGTGGCCGGTGCCCTCACGCCGGCCGGTCTCGGCGGATGCATGATCGAACTGATGGAACGCGGGCTGGTGGACTTCGTCATCAGCACGGGCGCGAACCTCTATCACGACCTGCACTACGCCCTGAACTTCAAGCTCCACCGGGGCACGCCGTTCCTGGACGACCGCGACCTGTACGACAAGGGCATCATCCGGATCTACGACGTGCTGTTCCAGGCGGACGTGCTGCTCGAAACGGACACGTACATCCGCGACTTCCTCGTGCGCGAGGACCTCGGCGGGCCCCTCTCGTCGGCGGACCTGCACTATCGCCTCGGCCTCGACCTGATGGCGCGGTTTCCCGGCTGCGAGCAGCACTCGGTGGTGGCCGTCGCCGCGAAGTGCGGCGTGCCGATCTACACCTCGTCGCCGGGCGACAGCTCCATCGGCATGAACGTGGCGTACCACGAGTTGATGAACGGCGGCCGGACCGTTGTCGACCCGAACCGGGACGTGAACGAGGTGTGCGCCATCATCCTGGCCGGCAAGAAGAACGGGTGCGTCATCCTCGGCGGCGGGTCGCCGAAGAACTTCTACCTGCAGGGCCAGCCCACGCTGTGGGAGGTGTACGGCATCCCGAAGGGCGGCAACGACTACTTCATCCAGTTCACCACCGACCAGGTGGTCTGGGGCGGGCTGTCGGGCGCCACGCCGTCGGAGGCAGTCAGCTGGGGCAAGGTGAATCCCGGCGTGCTGCCGGACACCGTCGTGGCCTACTGCGACTCGACGATCGCCTTCCCGCTCTTCTGCGAGTACGCCGTCGGGTCGCCCAGCGGACGCCGGCCGCGCAAGGAACTGCTGCACAAGCGGGAGGCGCTGGTGGCGGATTTGCTGCGCCAGGCGCGCGCGCGCCGCGCCGAAACTTCGGAGCGGCACACCTCGTAGTACAGAGGCGGAGGGCAACGCATGCGCAAGCCGGTCCCGGTCGTCGTGCCGTTCGCGGGCCTGGTGGCCGCCGCGCTGGCGTTCGCCGCCTGCGACATCACCATCGGCGCCTCGGAATACAGCGTCCGCGAGGAGAAGACGTTCACCGTCAGCGGCGCGCCGCAGCTGGCGCTCTCAACCTTCGACGGCTCGATCGAGGTCCGCGGCTGGGACCGCGGGGAGGTCGTCGTCGAGGTCGAGAAGGTCGGACCCGACCAGGCGACGGTGGAACGGATCCAGGTCACGGCCACCCGGAACGGCGATGCGATCACCATCGACGTGCGGAAGCCTTCCCCGTTCGAGCGCACGGGCATGAGGCGAACGCCAAGCGCGAACCTGGTCGTTTCGGTTCCGCTCAAGTCGGCGATCGTGGCGCGCAGCGGCGACGGCTCGATCTCGATCCGCCGCGTCACAGGCCCGCTCGACCTGGACACCGAGGACGGCAGCCTGCGCGTCGTGGACGTCGCCGGCCCGCTCGTCGCCCGGACGGGCGACGGGGACGTGATCGGGCAGAAGATGGACGGGCAGGCCGAGATTCACACGGGCGATGGCGTCGTGGGGCTCGACGGCGTGTTCACGGCCCTCATGATCGAGACCCGGGACGGGGCGGTGGAAGTGACCGCGCGCCGCGGCAGCCGGACCGACGGTGAATGGGACGTGACGACCGGCGACGGCGACATCAGGGTTGAGCTGCCCGAGGGATTCGGCGCCGAAGCGGACGCGCGAACCGCAGACGGCCGCATCCGCGCCCGGAACCTGGGCGTTGAGGCCGGCGACACCGGCCGCCACGATCACGACGCGGATGCCGCCAGGTTCCTGATCGGGGGCGGCGGCAAGATGATGAGGCTGCGCACCAACTCCGGCTCCATTACGATCGTGGGCCAGGCGGGGCAGTGATCGCCCCGCGTGGAGACGGCTCCGCGTAGATTGTGGAGTCCGGGACCCCGGCTTCCTCGAACGCGTCGCGCCGCTCGCGGCACTTGCTGCACTGGCCGCAGTGCAGACCGCCGCGCGGGTTCATGCAGGACAGCGAGATGTCCAGCGGCACGCCGAGCGTCACCCCGAGTTTCACGACGTCCGACTTGTGCAGCGCGGCGAACGGCGCCGCGACGATGATCTCGTGGTCCAGGCCCAGCGACAACGCGCCGGACATCGCCTTGAAAAAGGCCGGCGTCGCGTCGGGGAACGGGTTGCCCGCCAGGGGGCCGATCGCGATTCGGTGGATGCCCGCGCCCGCGCAGTAGACGGCCGCCTTCGACAGCAGCACCACGTTGCGCCCCGCGAGATAGACGTCTTCGTCAGGCGTGTCGTACGCCGGCGGCGTGCCGCGCATGGCCCAGTGCGACGCCGGGTAGACATCCCTCATCGTCATGTCGAGCAGGACGAGCGGGCGGACGCGGATGCCGAACGCCGGCGTCCTGGCGAGGGTGGAAAGCACGGCCCGCTCGGCCGGCTCCCACGCGAGGCCGACCGAGACGTAGATGGGCTGGACCTCGCCGGCCTGTGCCTCGTGGGCGACGAGGACGACGCTGTCGAGCCCGCCCGAACAGAGCACCGCGACGGCTTCGGAAGTTCCGCTCATCGGCAGTAGAATAAACCCATGTACTCAGTCACGAAGCGGATTGATTTCTGCTACGGGCACCGCCTGCTCGACTACGACGGCATCTGCAAGCACCCCCACGGGCACAACGCCGTCGCCGAGATCAGCGTCCGGAGCGGCGAACTCGACAGCCGCTGCATGGTCTGCGACTTCAGCGACATCAAGCGCCTCGTCAAGACGTGGGTCGACGACACGATCGACCACAAGATGATCCTCCGGCGCGACGACCCGCTCCTGAAGCCGCTCCAGGACATGGGAGAGCCGGTGTTCGTTGTCGACAGCAATCCGACGGTCGAACACATCGCGAAGATCATCTTCGACTTCGCCCGGTCCCAGGGCCTGCCGGTGGAGTCCGTGAAAGTCTGGGAAACGCCGACATCGTCGGCGACCTACGACGGCGAGTAGCCGCCTGCTGGGATTGTCCGTGCTTCTGGTCTTCGATCTCGACGGTACGCTTGTGGACTCCATCCACGACCTCGCTGAGGCCGCGTCGGATCTGTCCGAGCGCTATGGCGGGGCGCGCCTCACTGATGAGACCGTGTGCCGGATGGTCGGAGAGGGCGCACAGATCCTGGTCGAGCGCGTGCTGGCGAAGGCTGGCCACGCGGCGCCGCCTGCGGGTGCGCTGCGGGAGTTCCTCGACCTCTACGACCGGCGCATGTTCGAGACGACGCGGGCGTATCCGGGCACGGCGGACACGCTTCGCGCGCTCGCCCGCGAGCACGCGATGGCCCTCCTGACGAACAAGCCCGAGGATTCGGCACGCAAGGTGCTGGCCCATTGCGGCCTCAACGGGTTTTTCGCGCACATGGTCTTCGGCGACGGCGCGATCGGCCGGAAGCCCGACCCTGCCGGCCTGCGCTGGCTCATGGAGCGGCACCGCACGCCGGCGGCGAAGACCGTTTTGGTGGGCGACTCGGAGGTGGATCTGGCGACCGCCAGGGCCGGAGGCGTCCGCATCTGCCTGGCCCGCTACGGGTTCGGCTTCGTCCGGGTCGACCGGGCGTCGCTCGCCGGCGACGAATGGTACCTCGACCAGCCCCGGGACCTTCTCGGCCTCCTGCAGTAGGGGTCAGATCCGACTCTGACCCCCCAGGGAGTGGGGTCAGATCCGACTCTGACCCCGTCAGGTGGCGGAGGCAGATATCATGGGGCTCATGCGGATTGAGTCGGACGGCTGGGGCGGCGAGGGCACGTTCACGGCGGTCCTCATCGAGACCCTCAAGGCCGTCGACATCATCGAGTACCTCCGCGTGGAAGACGCGCCAGCCAGCCGGGCGGAGCCCGGCTATCTGTTCATCAGCAACGAGATCTACGTCGGGTTCAAGACCGAATCCAGGGCGGACACCCGGACCAGGCTGGGCCTGCCATGGCCGGCCAGGGTCGCCGTCAAGCAGATGACTCTCGAGGAGTTGGCCACCCGCCTCGGCCCAGCCGACGGGGTGGGGGAGCCTGACTATCGCGATGACGGCATGCTGCAGTACCTCCGCACCGAGCGCATCGTCGCCCCCTATCAGACCCGAGGCTGCAAGATCGTCGAACTGGTGCGGATCTACGAAGTCGGGACCTCGAGACGGGAGCACTGATCCATGCGCGCAGGCTGGCTCGCGGCGGCAATCGGCCTCGTCGTCTTCACCTGCTACAACGCAAACGGCCGCGAGATCGGCAGCTACGACACCCAGCCGGTCAAGTACACCACGCTGCAATTGGTCGCGCACCGGACGTTCAAGCTCGATTCGATCGTGGCCCGCCAGCCTGCCTTGGGAGAGCGGATGGGCTTCGCCCTGGCCAGGGACGGTCATATCAGGTCGGCCTATTCCGTGGCGCCCGCCGTGCTCGCGTGGCTCCCGTCCGAGGTGCTCGCCGCCTCGGGTCTGGTGCCGGCCCGCCGGGCAAACGCGGCAATCTACGCGAAGGCGGGAGCGTCGCTGCTCGTGACGCTCGCCGTGGTCTTCGCGTTCTTCGCCGCGCGGTGGCGCACAAACACTACGTGGGCCGCGCTCATCGCGCTGGGCTTCGGGCTGGGCACCAACGCCTGGCCAACGGCCAGCCAGGCGCTCTGGCAGCACGAGAGCGCCCTTGCCGGGCTGGCGCTCGCGGTCCTGTGTCTGGCGCCTCCGACGGCCAGTCTGAAGACGTCGCGATTGTGGGGGGCCGCCATCGGACTCGGCATTGCCGGCGCCGCACGTTTCCAGATTGCGCCGATCGCCCTCGTCCTGGCAGCGAGCGCGATTCTGCGGAGGCGGCGCGCGCGCGACCTCGTCTCGCTGACGCCGATTGCCGTATGCGCCGCGACGATGATCGGCGTCAACCTGCTGTGGTTCGGGCATCCGCTCGGCGCGATGAAGGAACTCGAAGCGACGCTGCATCCACAGATTCACGGCGTCGGCGGGCCGCTCAGCGGCTCCCCGTGGACGGGTGCGCTGGGCCTGCTTGTCAGCCCGAGCCGCGGTCTGCTGGTCTTCAGCCCGGTCGTGCTGGTGGCGCTGGCCGGGCTCGGCGCCATGCGGAGGGAGGGCTGGAGGTCCGATCTCCGGTGGTGCGCACTGGCGGCGGCGGCTCAATTCGGCCTCTACGCGTTCTACAGCGTGTGGTGGGGCGGGCACACCTACGGTCCGCGCTACCTGCTCGACCTCCTGCCGTTGCTGGTGCCGCTGGCCGCGGCTGGCGCCGGCGCCCTTCGCGCCAGTCGCCCCGCGAAGGCCGCGGCCGGTGCCGCGCTGGCCTGGTCGGTCGCCCTCGCCGCGACTGGCGCGTTCTGCTATCCGGCTGAGGCTTGGAACACCAGTCCTTCCAGTGTCGACCTCAACCACGAGCGGCTCTGGGACTGGCGTGACCCGCAGTTTGTCCGATGCTGGCGAACGGGTCCGAGCCCTCAGAACTTCGGCCTCTTCGGCGGGACGCCGCCCACGCGCTAATGTCGGCTCCCTCTCCAGCCGACAGATCATGGGAGCAGGCCGGCTGGGCCAGATGAGACACGTGTCGCCCGTTGATTCGCTCGTCGCGGCAGTCCTCAAGGAGAACGGGGACGGACTCGTCATGCACGTCGGCGAGCGGCCGTACGTCCTCTCGCCCAGCGGTTCGACGAACCTCTCCGAGCGGACGCTGACCGTAGACGCCATGAAGGGCGTGCTCAACGACCTGCTGTCGCCGGCCGACCAGGAGACGCTCGACGACATCGGCGCGGTCGAGCGCGAGGTGACGTCGAAAGACGCCCCGGGGGATACGTTCCTCCTGGTGGCCGCTCGCGGCGGCGACGACATCTGGATCGAATTGCGCCGCCAGCGCGCCGTCGTTCGACCTGCGCAGGCGCCCGGCCCTGAGGCGCACGAGCCGGCGCCTCCCACGACGGACCCGGCCCCCCGCGCCATCCCGGCCCGGTTGCCGGAGGTGGAGGCCCAGCCGCTCTCCGGGCCCGCGCCGCGCCCGCGGATGGCGCCCAACCATCCGCAAACCCCGGACGCGCCCCCGACGGCGCCGATGCGAACGCCTGGGTCGGCCTCGCTGCCTCCGCCGCATCCGGACGACCACGCGCCGATCCCGCCTCCGACGCGGCG
Organism: Vicinamibacterales bacterium; assembly: GCA_046496425.1. Taxonomy (GTDB): domain Bacteria; phylum Acidobacteriota; class Vicinamibacteria; order Vicinamibacterales; family JAKQTR01; genus JAKQTR01. Next base: position 12,300 of record JAWOGY010000303.1, on the reverse strand, counting down.
GACGGGCCCGGTCCGTGACACCTCTCCGGGCGTCGTGCTTCCGCTTTCGCGCAGCCCGATTCGCACCGACGGGCCGCGCGGGGGCGCGACGCCGACGCCGCGCTATCTTGGCATCGGCCGTCTGCTTCGCATCGCCTCAGCCCGCGGCGCTTCGTCTCTCTACCTGACGGCCAACGCCCGCCCGTCCATCAGGCTGGATGACGAGATCCTGCCGCTCGAGACCGAGCCGCCGCTCGGAAAGGCCGAAGTCGAGTCGCTCGTCCTGGAGATGGCGCCGGGCGCGAGCCGGGAGGCGCTGGCCGGCGGCTCCAGCGCGGAGTGGGTGTACGAGCTGCCCGACGTGGGCCGCGTGCGCTGCGTGACGTTCCGCGACCAGCGCGGCCCCGGCGCGGTGTTCCGGCTGATCCCGACGCGGCTCATCTCGGCCGACCAGCTCGGGCTCTCGCGTGATATCCAGTCGCTCGGCGGCGAGCGCGAGGGCCTGGTCCTCGTGGCGGGCCCGAGGCTCAGCGGCAAGTCGACGCTCATCTCGGCGTTCGTCGATCTCATCAACCGCACGCGCTCCGACTACATCATCAGCCTCGAGACCGAGATCAAGTTCGTGCACGACAACCGGCGGGCGATGGTCAGCCAGCGCGAGGCCCGCGGCGAGCCCGACGCGATGCTGCTGGGCGCCCGCGCGGCGCTTCGCGAGAATCCGGACGTCCTGGTCATCGACGACCTGAAGACGCCCGACCTGGTGGCGGTGGCGCTGGACGCCGCCGAATCGGGCCATCTCGTGATCGGATCGGTGACGGCGCACACCACCAGCGCGGCTGTCGCCCGGCTGATCGAAACGGCGCCGTACGAGCGCCAGACGCAGCTGGCGCTGTCGCTGTCGGAATGTTTGCGCGGTGCGGTGGCCCAGGTCCTGCTGCGCAAGACCGGCGGCGGGCGGGTGGCCGCGCGGGAGCTGCTGTTCAACATGCCGTCGGTGGCGGCCCTCATCGCGGAGGGCAAGATCGGCCAGCTTCCGCTGGCCATCGATTCGGGCCGCAAGCACGGGATGGTGCCGATGAACGACGCGCTGCTGGGGTTCGTCCAGAGCGGCGCCGTCGATGCGCGCGAGGCCTACCGGAAGGCGTACGACCGCGTGGCGTTCCTCGAGCTCATGAAGCGCGAGGGCATCGACACGTCGTTCGTCGAGAGACTGGCCTGAACGGGTCCAGACGCTCGGCCGCGGGTCCTGTCCGGGCCGTTTCCATTTGTCCTCGCGTGAACTTCGCCTGTCCTCGCTGCGGGCAAATGGAAAGCGCCCCGGCCACCCACGGCCTCGCGCGGGTCATCGTTCGATCAGCTCCGCCATGGCGTCGAGGATCGCGGCGAGCAGATCCTCGTCGGTGATCGCGTCAATCGACATTCCCTGGCAGATCGGGCGCTCGTCGGCGAGGACCCGGCTGCCCCGCTCGCGCCCCACCTCGGCGACAAGCTGCGGCGCGGCGCCGGTCGTGTCGAGGCGGATCTCGAGATAGGTCCGGCCGGACCGATCGGACACCATCCTGATGGCGCTCCCCGGCGTGGTGACCTTGTACGGATAGCCTTCCGCGGACAGGCTCTGGGCCACGGCGTTGACGGTCGGCGCGGCGACGTTCGCGAGAAAGACCCCGTACGCGCGCTCGGCGGCGGCCGCCTTCTCCCTGCGCTCGGCGGCGGCGCGCTTGATGTCGCCGAGACGGACCTGGACGCGGCGCCGGATCTGAACGATTTCCATGGGCATAGACTGTACTCCGTCAGGGACGGTTCCGCCGGGTCATGACGCCGCAGCCGGCGGCGCGACGCCGATGACACCATCGCCGCTCAACCTGGCAATCTCCTCCGGCGCGAGGCCCAGCAGATGCTGCAGCACCGGCGCCGTGTGCTCGCCGAGGCGCGGAGGAGGGTGGTCCACCGTGCCGGGCGTCGCGGAGAGCTTGATGGGCACGCCGAGCACCTTCACCGGCCCGGCCGTCGGATGCGGCACCGAGCGGATCATGTCGCGCGCGGCAAGCTGCGGATCGGCGAGCACCTCGTCGAGTCCCCGCACGGCGGCGCACGGCACGCCTGCGGGCACGAGCCTGTCGATCCATTCCTGCCGGCTGCGCGTGCGCATCACCCTGGCGATCGTGGGCTTCAGCTCGTCGTAGTGTTCGACGCGCGCCGCGTTGGTAACGAACCGCTCGTCGTCGGCGAGTGACGCGAGCCCGGCGATTCGGCAGAAGGTGCGCCACTGGACGTCGTTGCCGACCGCCAGGACGAGCGTGCCGTCCTCAGCGGCCACCGTGTCGTACGGCGCGATGCTCGGGTGCCGGTTGCCCATGCGCGTGGGCGTCCGGCCGGTCGTGAAGTAGATGCCCGCCTGGTAGGTGAGCAGCGACGCCACCGAATCGAGCATGCCGATGTCGACGAACTGGCCCTTGCCGGACCGTTCGCGGGCAAGAAGGGCGAGCGCGATGCCCTGCGATGCGAACATGCCGGCGGCGATGTCGGCGATGGCGACTCCGAGGCGGTAGGGGTCTCCGCCGCCTGGTCCGGTGAGGCTCATCAATCCGCCCTCGGCCTGCACCACCGCGTCGTATCCCGGGCGGTGGCGCAGCGGGCCCGTCGCTCCGAAGCCCGTGATGGAGCAATAGATCAGGCGCGGGTGCCGTCCGGCAAGCTGCGCGTAGCCGAGGCCGAGGGCGTCGAGCGTGCCCGGGTGGAAGTTCTCGACCACCACGTCCGCGCGCGCGACGAGGCCGTCGAGAATCGCGCGACCTCGGGGCTCCTTGAAGTCGAGCGCGACGCTCTCCTTGTTCCGGTTGATGCTGAGAAAGTACGAACTCTCGCCGTTCACGAAGGGCGGGCCCCAGGCGCGCGTGTCGTCGCCGGCGCCCGGCCGCTCGATCTTGATGACGCGGGCGCCCATGTCCGCGAGCAGCATCGTGCAGTAGGGCCCCGAGAGGACCCGCGTCAGGTCGACGACCGTGATGCCGTCAAGCGGACGCATCGGTGCGGCCCAGGCTCCTTGCGAGCGTCACGAGATCCGAGAGCAGGGCGTAGGCTGTCTGGACGAGGCCGCCGTCCAACTGCTGGATGCCGATCGGGCCGAGGATGTCGGTGTCGAAAACGACCTGGTTCTGGCGGCCGCCGAGGCAGGCAAGCGGGTCGGACCCGTCAAGCTCGACCGGCGCGACGCGGGCGGCAATCCGCCCGTCGCGGCGCTCGGCGCTCGCGACGAGCCGGATGCGCTTGCCGCGGCGCACCGCGTTCCGCATGTCCTCCGGCGTGATGTCGCGAATGCCGGTGCGCTCGATCGTGCGCGGCGTCACCGCCCCGCGCATCAGCACGTTCACGATCGCCGCCGTCTTCGCGGCGGCGTCCCAGCCATCGACGTCCAAGGAGGGGTCGGCCTCGGCGATGCCTTCCGCCTGCATCTCGGCCAGCGCCTCGCGATAGGTCCGCCCCGACTCCATCGCCGTCAGCACGTAATGGGCCGTCGTGTTGACGATGCCGCGGAAGCCGAGGATGTCTACCGCCGGCAGCGTTTCGCGCACGAGGTTGAAGACGGGGACGCCGTCCATGACGGCGCCTTCGAAGAGGAACCGCCGGCGCTCTGTCCCGGCGGCGGCCATGATTTCGCGGTACGCGAACGCGGCGGGCCCCTTGTTGGCCGTCACGACGTGCGCGCCGCCGCGCAGCGCCGTCAGCACGTGCTCGGTGGCCGGCTGGCCCCGCTCGATGTCGAGCAGCGTGGTTTCGACCACCACGAGGTGCTGCATCCGCCGGGCCCTGGCCTCGGCCGTGGCGTGCTTGATCAAGTCGAGGCCCGACGCTTCCGGGGACAGCGTCCGCCCGCTCTCGGCGCCGGTGAGCGCGCCGAGGGGCGTGCCGGCCTCGGCAAGCCGCAGGGCCTTGACCAGATCGAGGCCCCGCGCGTCGTACGCCGTGCCGTGGCGCTTCGTCGCGATGCCGACCACGCGCCAGCTCAGGTCGTAGTCGCCGCGCAGGCGCACGGATTTCTCTTCGAGCAGCCGCGCGAAGCGCCGTCCGACGTTGCCGAAACCGACCAGGAGCAGGTCCAGGTAGACCATGGGCTACGTCGCGCGGGCCCCGGCCGGAAGGCTGCGGAGCAGGTGGTCGAGCCTGTCGAGGCCGTCGCGCAGGTACCGGGTTTCGCTGCCGAAGCCGATGCGCAGGTACCCGTCCATCCCGAAGTGATCGCCCGGCACGATGAGTACGCTCTTCTCGATGCGCAGGCGGTCGACGAGCTCCGTGGAGTTGATCGCGTCGTGGTACCGCATGTAGACAATGGCGCCGGCATCGGGCAGGGCGTAGCTGAAACGCTCGGCGTGGGCGTCGAGCCAGCCCGTGATGACCGGCAGGTTCGTCTGGAGGATGCGCCGCGTGCGCGCCAGGATCTTCGCGCGCATCGCCGGCCGCAGCGCGATGCGCGCGAGACGGTCGCTCAAGGTGCCCGGGCCGATGGTGGTGTAGTCGTGATAGCCCCACGTCGAGGCCACCAGCTCCGGCGAGCTCACGATCCAGCCGATCCGGAGGCCCGGCAGGCCGTAGGCCTTCGAGAGGCCGCTCGTGATGATGACGCGCTCGTAGCGGCCCCACACCGACGGCGTCTCCACGCCGTCCAGTTCCGCGCCACGGTAGATCTCGTCCGACAGCACCCACGCGCCGACGCTGGCGGCAACCCGGCAGATGCCATCGAGGTCGGCTGCCGGGATGCGGGCCCCGGTGGGGTTGTTCGGATTGCACAGGATGATGAGGCGCGTCCTGTCGGTCACCAGCCTGCGCAGGTCGTCGATGTCGATGTGCCAGCGCTTCCCGTCAGCCGCCAGCCGCAGGGGCCAGGGCTTCAGCGTGCCGCCGAACGCCTCGGCCAGGCCCAGCGTCTGGCCGTAGTTCGGCACCATGCTCACCACCTCGTCGCCCGGCTCGACGAGGTGCCACATGGTGACGAAGTTCGCTTCCGACCCGCCGTTAGTCACCTCGACGTGGTCGGCCGTGGCGCCGGGATACATCGCCGCCACCCCCTCGCGGAGCTCGACGGTGCCGTTCGACTGGGGGTAAATAAGCTCCTGGCCCAGCAGGCCGGCGCGATCCGCCGGATCCTCGACGAGCTCCTCGAGCCGCATCGGGTGCACGCCGCTCTCCGACAGGTTGTAGTCCACCAGGTTCTCCCAGGTGGACTGCATCCGCTCCATCGCGAATTGAGGTATGCGCATGGGGAGAGTTTACTCGATCATCCCCAGGGGCATGGGGCATGGGGCATGGGGGCTGGTCGGACTTCTGACGCCCTACCGGCTACTGACTACTGACGACCGGCTACGGTAAGCTGTCAGTGCCGTGCGCCCACTGCCCGACCTTACGCGTGAAGAGCTCATCCGCTATGCCCGGCACGTCATCCTGCCCGATGTCGGCATCGACGGGCAGCGCCGCCTCAAGGGGGCGCGGGTACTGTGCGTGGGCGCGGGCGGTCTCGGATCGCCCGCAGCCATGTACCTCGCTGCCGCCGGCGTCGGCACGCTCGGCATCGTCGACGACGACGTGGTCGATGCGAGCAACCTGCAGCGGCAGATCCTGCACGACTCGGCCGGGCTGGGAAGGCCGAAGGTGGAGTCGGCCCGTGACCGGCTGAAGGCCATCAACCCGAATGTCAGCGTCGAGATGCACCAGGCGCGGCTGACCTCGGTGAACGCCCTCGACATCCTCCGCCGCTACGACGTCGTCGTGGACGGGGCGGACAACTTTCCGACCCGATACCTCGTGAACGACGCGTGCGTGCTGCTTGGCAAGCCCAACGCCTTCGGGGCGATCTTCAGGTTCGAGGGCCAGGCGTCCGTCTTCGCCGCGAAGAACGGGCCCTGCTACCGGTGCATCTACCCCGAACCGCCCCCGCCCGATCTTGTGCCGTCCTGTGCGGAGGCGGGCGTTTTCGGTGTCCTCCCCGGCATCGTCGGCACGATCCAGGCGACAGAGACCATCAAGCTCGTCCTCGGCGTCGGCGAGACGCTCGCGGGGAGGCTGCTGGTCTACGACGCCATGCGGATGGCGTTCCGAGAGCTGAAGGTGCCGAAGGACCCGGACTGCCCGGTCTGCGGCCCGAGGCCCACCGTCCGCGAACTCATCGACTACGAGGCGTTCTGCGGCGTGAAGCCGGCCGAGGCGCCGGCGCGCGGAGCGACGGCGCCGGCGGAACCCGGAGCGCTGGACCCGGTCATCACCGTGGACGAACTGAAAGCCAGGTGGGACCTGGGGGACCGGCCGTTCCTGCTCGACGTGCGCGAAGCGGTCGAGCGCCGGATCGCGCAGCTGGAAGGCGGGGTCCTCATCCCGCTCGGCGAACTGGTGTCGCGGCTCCCGGAACTGGAGCCAGACCTGGAAATCGTCGTCTACTGCCATCACGGCATCCGCAGCGCCAAAGCCACCGCCTACCTGCGCCACAACGGCTTTCCCTACGCCCGCAACCTGCGCGGCGGCATCCAGGAATGGGCGGTGAGGATCGACCCGTCGATGCCGAGGTATTGAGGCTGGCGGTACCGCCTATATCCGACTTGACTGGTCCTGTATTTGGATCTAAAATAGGACTTGCAAGGTCGTATATGGGCGGATTCATATGCTGAGGTTGTCGAAAAAGGCGGATTACGCGCTCATGGCGATGGCTCACCTGGCCCTCAAGCCCGGTTCGGCCAGTGCCCGCGAAATCGCGGAAGAGTACGAAATTCCGACCGAGTTGATGGCCAAGGTGCTTCAGCGCCTCGCACGCCAGGGCCTGCTGACGTCCCAACAGGGTGCCCGGGGCGGCTACATGCTGGCCCGGACGGCGACGGGCATTTCGGTGGCAGACGTCATCCAGGCCATCGACGGCCCCGTGTCGGTCACCGCGTGCTCGGCGCACGGCGATCGCTGCGGGCAGTTTGCCAAGTGCAACGTCCGCAATCCGCTCTGGCGCATTTCAGACATCATCGTGTCGGCGCTCTCGCAGACGATGGTCTCCGAGCTGGCACACGACGTGAGTTCGGAGCCCGACGCGACCCCGGTCCGACTCATGTCCGCTCCCGTACGCGCGTAGGTGAGGCATTCATGCTGAAGTTCCCGATCTATTTCGACAACCAGGCAACCAGCCCCATGGACCCGCGGGTGCTCGAGGCGATGCTGCCGTACTTCACGGAGCGGTTCGGCAACGCCGCCAGCCGCAACCACAAGTATGGCTGGGAGGCGGAGGAAGCCGTCGAGCTCGCGCGCAAACAGATTGCCGATCTGATCGGCGCGAGCCCGAAGGAAATCGTCTTCACCAGCGGCGCCACCGAGTCGAACAACCTTGCGATAAAGGGCGCGGCCTACATGTATCGCGAGAAGGGCGACCACCTCATCACGGCCGTCACCGAGCACAAGGCGGTCATCGACACCTGCAAGCGCCTCGAGAAGGACGGCTTCAAGGTGACGTACCTGCCGGTGAAGAAGGACGGCCTGATCGATCTCGACCAGCTGCGCGCGGCCATCACCGACAAGACAACGCTCATGTCGATCATGGCGGCGAACAACGAGATTGGCGTGCTGCAGCCGATTGGCGAGATTGGCGCGATTGCCAAGGAGAAGGGAATCCTCTTCCACACCGACGCCGTCCAGGCCGTGGGGAAGGTACCGTTCGACGTGAACGCCTCCAACGTCCACCTGGCGTCGCTGACGGCCCACAAGATTTACGGACCGAAGGGGGTGGGCGCGCTGTATGTCCGCCGCAGGAACCCGCGGGTGCTGCTGACGCCCATCATCGACGGCGGCGGCCACGAGCGCGGCATGCGCTCGGGCACCCTCAACGTGCCCGGGATAGTCGGATTCGGCAAGGCGGCCGAGATCTGCCGCCAGGAGATGGCGACCGAGGGTGCGCGGATCGGGGCGATGCGAGACCGGCTGAACCGGAAGCTGCACGCGGCGCTGGACGAGCTTTACATCAACGGCTCGATGGAGCACCGGCTGCCCGGGAACCTGAACATCAGCTTCGCCTACGTCGAGGGCGAGTCGCTCCTGATGGGGATCAACGACGTGGCGGTGTCGTCGGGCTCGGCCTGCACGTCTGCGAGCCTCGAGCCGTCCTACGTCCTGAAGGCCCTCGGCGCGGGGGACGAGCTGGCGCATTCGTCGATCCGCTTCGGCCTCGGCCGATTCAACACGGACGAGGAAGTGGACTACGTGGTGGCGAAGCTTGTGAGTGTGGTCAGCAAGCTGCGCGAGATGTCGCCGCTGTACGAAATGGTCAAGGACGGCGTGGACCTCTCGAAGATGCAGTGGCAGGCGCACTAGGGGCTAGGGACTACTAGGATAAGGGAACGAGCGATGGCGTATTCAGACAAAGTCGTGGATCATTTCAACAACCCGCGCAACGTGGGCTCGCTGCCGAAGCAGGATTCCACCGTCGGGACTGGCCTGGTGGGCGCGCCGGAGTGCGGCGACGTCATGAAGCTGCAGGTCAGGGTGAACCCGGAGACCGGGGTCATCGACGAGGCGAAGTTCAAGACGTTCGGGTGCGGCTCGGCGATTGCCAGTTCGAGCCTCGCGACCGAGTGGTTGAAGGGCAAGACGGTCGACGAGGCCCTGGCCATCAAGAACACCGACATCGTCGCCGAGCTGGCGCTGCCGCCGGTGAAGATCCACTGCTCGGTGCTGGCTGAAGACGCCATCAAGGCGGCGATCGCGGACTTCAAACAGAAGCAAGAGGGCGGTCAGTTATCATGATTGCTGTCACGGAGAAGGCGGCGGCCCACATCCAGAAGCTGATGGCGAAGCAGGGGATTGCCGAGGGCGGACTGCGCGTGGGCATCAAGGGCGGCGGGTGCTCGGGGCTGAGCTACACGTTCAGCTGGGAGAAGGAGGCGCGGACGGGCGACGAGGTGTTCGAAGGCCTCGGCGGCGCCAAGATCTTCGTGGACAGGAAGAGCCTCATCTACCTGAACGGCACGACGCTGGAGTACGACTCGGCGCTGATGGGCAAGGGGCTGCACTTCATCAACCCCAACGCCAAGGCCTCGTGCGGCTGCGGCAGCTCGTTCACGGTGTAGCGTTCACGCCGGCTGGTGAGAGCCGGCACGTTGGCGTGCCCGGGCCGTTTCACCACGGCCCCCAAGACGGTCCGGGCGCACTGACGCCCCGCCGGGCAACCGGCGGGGCGTCTTCTCGCAGCTTGATATGCAACCCGACACCTCAGCGGTTCCCATCGATCCCTGCAAACACTGCGGCTCCGGCGCCCCTGTGGACGTGCATTTCTGCCCGCGCTGCGACCGGATTCTGACGCTCGGCCGCCACGGCGACTACTTCACGTTTTTCGGCCTCAGGCGCCGGCTTCGCCTTGACGTGAAGGACCTGGAGCAGCGGTTCCGGGCGCTCAGCCGCCTGTTCCACCCGGACTACTTCCACAACGCGACGCCGACCGAGCGGCTGGCGAGCCTGGAGCGGTCGTCGTACCTGAACGACGCGTTCCGGACGCTGCGCGATCCGATGGCGCGGCTCGAGTACCTGCTGAAGCTCGAGGGCTTCACGCCGAAAGAGTCGCGCGACTCGACCACGAAGGTGCCGCAGGGGCTGCTCGAAGAGGTCTTCGAGCTGAACGAGGAACTGGAGGCCATCCAGGACATGCGGGCCGAAGGAGCGTCGGCGTCGGCGGTCGCGCTGAAGCTCAGCGCAGCCCGCCGGCCGATCGAGGCGAACCTGGCCCGGCACGAGGAGCAGCTCCACGCGCTCATGTCCGAGCACGACGCCTGCCTCGAGGGCGGCGACACGGAGGGCCGGCAGTCGGCGCTGTCGCAGCTGCGGACGCTGCTGCTGGAACGGACGTATCTCATGAACCTGCTGTCGACGGTCCGCCGCGAGACGGGCGCGGCAGAGGCGGCAGCGTCGTGAGCAAGGTCGTCGGCATCGATCTGGGAACGACCAACAGCCTGGTGGCGTTCGTGAACGGCGGATCGCCGTTCGTCATCGCGGACGAATCGGGCGACACGCTGCTGCCGTCGATCGTGTCGGTGGACGGGCGCGACACGGTCTACGTCGGCCGCGAGGCGCAGCGTCGCCTGCTGACCGACGCGTCGCACACGGTCTACTCGGTGAAGCGGTTCATGGGCCGCGGCATCGAGGACGTGAAGGACGAGGAGCGCTGGTTTCCCTTCAAGGTGAGCGGCGAGGCGGGCGGCGTCGTCCGCGTCCACCTCGGCGAACGCGAGCTCACGCCGTCGGAGATCTCGGCGTTCATCCTTCGCGAGCTGAAGCGCCGCGCCGAGGAGTTCTTCGCGCGGGAGGGCGACATCGATCCCGAGGTGGCCGCGGCGGTCATCACCGTGCCGGCGTATTTCAACGACGCCCAGCGCACGGCCACGAGGGACGCCGGCCGCCTGGCTGGCCTCGAGGTGCTGCGCATCATCAACGAGCCGACGGCGGCGTGCCTGGCCTACGGCCTGGACAAGCGCAGGGAGGGCGTCATCGCCGTCTACGATCTCGGCGGCGGCACGTTCGACATCTCGATCCTGAAGGTTCAGGAGGGCGTCTTCCAGGTGCTCGCGACCAACGGCGACACGCACCTGGGCGGGGACGACATCGATCGCCTGCTCGTGGAGATGGTGGCGACTGATGTCGGCCTCGACCCGGCGACCCAGCCGGACGCGGTGCAGGCCGTGCGCAAGGCCGTCATCCAGGCCAAGTGGGATCTCTCGGAATTCGAGGAAACGCACATCGAGGTTGCGGGCCTTCCGGGCCGTTCGGAGCCGTACCGACGCCGCCTTGCGAGGGCGGAGTTCGAGTCGCTCATCGCGCCCATCGTGGCGCGGACGATGGAGCCGTGCAGGCGGGCCCTCGAGGACGCTGGGCTCGAGGCGTCACAAGTCGACGAGGCGGTGCTCGTCGGCGGATCGACCCGCATTCCGATGGTCCGCCGCGAGGTGGAGCGGACGTTCGGCCGCGCCCCGCACACGGACCTCAATCCCGACGAAGTCGTGGCGATTGGCGCGGCGGTGCAGGCGGACATCCTGGTGAGCGGCCGCCGCGAGATGCTGCTGCTCGACGTGACGCCGCTCTCGCTCGGCATCGAGACGATGGGCGGGATCGTGTCGAAGATCATCCTGCGTAACTCGACGATCCCGGCGAGCGGCAGCGAGATGTTCACGACGTTCGTCGACAGCCAGACGGCCGTGGACATTCATATCCTCCAGGGCGAGCGCGAAATGGCGTCGGACAACCGCTCGCTCGGCCGGTTCAAGCTGGGCGGCATCCCGCCGATGCCCGCCGGGCTGCCCCGCATCCAGGTGCGGTTCCAGATCGACGCGAACGGCATCCTGAGCGTGTCGGCCCACGAACTGCGGACCGGCATCGCGCAGACGATCGAGGTGAAGCCGTCCTACGGCCTCACCGACGCGGAGGTCGAGCGCATGCTCATCGAGTCGTTCGAGCACGCGCAGCAGGACGTCGACGCGCGGATGCTCATCGAGGTCCGCAACGAGGCCGAGACCATCATCGTAGCCACCGAGAAGACGCTGCGCCGGCCGGACTTCGTCGAGATCGCCGCGTCGCGGCTCACCCCGGCCGAACTGGCGCTCATCCAGGCCGCGCTGGCCGACCTGAAGCAATCGATGGGCGTCCCCGACCGGAACGTGATCCAGGTGAAGACGGCGGCGCTCAACCAGGCCACGCAGCACCTGGCGGAAGTGATGATGAACTGGTCGATCCAGGCGGCCCTTGCCGGCCGGACGGCCGACGACGTCGCGTCCAAGGGGCGCTAGAGGAATGGAGCCCCGGGTCCTTAGACCGGGGATCGACGAACATGCCGAAAGTCACATTCATCGTCGATGGCGAAGAGCGGGTGCTGGATGTCGATCCGGGCTCCCTGCCGTACTCGCACCACGGGCTGCCCGGGTCGCTCCTCGACATCGCCAAGAACCTCGAGATCCCGCTCGAGCACGCGTGCGGCGGAAGTTGCGCGTGCACAACGTGCCACGTCATCGTGCGCGAAGGGGAGCAGAACCTGAGCAGCATGCAGGACGACGAGGTGGACCGCCTCGACACCGCGTGGGACGTGACGCCGCACTCGCGTCTCGGGTGCCAGGCGGTCGTGCGGGGAGACGTGGTCTGCGAGATCCCGATGTACACGCGCAACTATGTCCAGGAGGGGGGCGCCATCCAGCTGGGGAAGAGCACCCGGCCGCAGCCGCCGGCGTCTGGAGCCGCGCCGGAACAGGAGGTGCGGGGATGAAGTGCATCGACTCGTAGGATATCGGGATCTCGCGCGACGAGAAGTTTTCGGACGTCGGTCCG
>JAWOGY010000270.1:0-22268 GCA_046496425.1 Vicinamibacterales bacterium | reverse complement strand
TGCGGGAGCGGGACGTGGAGGCCCGCGAGGCGTCCATCACCATGGAGGCGACCCGCGTGCGCCAGACCACGGCGGACCTCGATAACGCACGCTACAACCTCGGCCAAGTGTCCATCGACTCGCCGATTGACGGCATCGTGACCCGCCGCAACATCGAGCTCGGCGAGAACGTGATGATCGGCACGATGAACAACGCGGGCACCGTCCTGCTGACCATCGCCGACATGTCGATTATCGAGGCGGAGCTCGAGGTGGACGAAACCGACGTCCCGAGCCTGCAGATCGGCCAGAACGCCAAGGTCACCATCGACGCGCTGCCGGACAAGACGTTCACGGCCAAGGTCACCGAGATCGGCAACAGCCCGATCCAGGCCACGGCGGCCGCGGCGACGCGGGCGACGAATTTCAAGGTGGTGGTGACGCTCGTGGACGAAATCCCGGAGGTGCGCCCCGGGTTCACGTGCACGGCCGACATCACGACGGCGACGCGGAAGGACGTGGTCGCAATCCCGATCCAGGCCACGACCGTGCGCGAACTCGTGTACGACGAGAAGGGCAACGTGGTGAAGGAGCCCGAGGCCGACAAGAAGAAGCCCCGCTCCGGCGCCGCCGCGGCCGCGGCTGCAGAGCTCAAGCCCGGCCAGACGAAGAAGGAAGCCGAGGGCGTGTTCGTCATCAGGGACGGGAAGGCCACGTTCCTGCCGGTCAAGACCGGCATCGCCGGCGAGAAGTTCCTCGAGGTCCTGTCGGGCATCAAGGCGGATGACGAGGTCATCGTCGGGCCGTTCAACTCGGTCCGCGACATGAAGGACGGCGACGCCGTGAAGCTGCAGGCCGCCGGCAAGAAGTAGGGACCGTGGGCCGCATCCTCGAAGGCATCCTCATCGCGCTCCGGGCCATCTGGAGCAGCAAACTGCGCTCGTTCATGAGCGTGCTGGGCAACATCGTCGCCGTGACGTCGATTATCGCCGTCGTGTCGCTCATCCAGGGGCTGAACGCCACGGTCACCGACGCGATCGTGTCGGAGGTGGGCGCCGACACCTTCGTGGTCGATCGGTACGGCGTCACGCGCAGCGAAGAGGACTTCGAGAAGGTGCGGAGCAACCCCCAGATCACCCTCCGGGACGCCGGCGCCATCAAGAAGTACAGCCCGCTTGTGCAGTCGGTCATGGCCGAGAGCAGCCGGGCGGGACAGGTGGCGTTCCGGGACGACCTGCTGGAAAGCGTCAGCATCAGGGGCGTGTCGGCCGAGTACGTGAACTTCTCGTCGTACGAGGCGGAGCGCGGGCGCCTGCTCAGCCCGAGCGAAGTCGAGCGGAACCGCAACGTGGTGCTGCTCGGCTGGGGCACGGCCGACCGGCTGTTCGGCCAGGGCGAACCCCTCGACAAGATCATCAAGGTTGAAGGCGTCCACTTCCGCGTGATCGGGGTGAACGAAAAGAAGGGCTCGATTTTCGGCCAGTCGCAGGACGAGTTCGCGGTGATCCCGCTTGGCGCCTTCCAGAAGCTGTTCGGCGCGCGGGCCAGACTGCAACTCAACGTGAGGCCCGTGCACCCGGATCTCGTCGAGGAAGCGATGCAGGACGCCACCGTGGCCCTGCGCATCGAGCGCCGCCTGAAGCCGAAGCAGAAGGACAACTTCGGCATGCTGACGTCGGACTCGCTCCTGGCGATCTACCACCAGGCGACCGACGGCATCTTCGCCGTGCTGGTGGGGGTGGTGGCGCTGTCGCTGCTTGTCGGCGGCATCGTGATCATGAACATCATGCTCATGGTCGTCACCGAACGGACCTTCGAAATCGGTTTGCGGAAGGCGCTCGGCGCGAAGCGCCGCGACATCCTGCTGCAGGTGCTGGCCGAGTCGGTCACCCTGTCGGTCGCCGGCGGCATCGTCGGCACGTCGCTCGGCTTTTTCCTGGCGTGGGTCATCTCGAGCGTCAGCCCGCTGCCCGCGGCGGTCCAGGGCTGGTCGGTCGCCCTCGGCATCGGGATCACGGCCGTCGTCGGCGTCGTCTTCGGGGTCTACCCCGCCATGCGCGCCGCGAAGCTGGACCCGATCGAGGCGCTGCGGAGAGACTAGCCATGGCGATGCGGATCGCGCTGTTCACCGACATCATCGGCATGGCCGTCGCGACGCTGCGCGCCAACAAGATGCGCGCCGCGCTGACCATCCTCGGCGTGGTGATCGGCATCACGGCGATTGTCGGGATGACGTCGCTCATCCGGGGCTTCGACGAGTCGCTGCGCGACTCGATCAAGGAGCTCGGGCCGAACACCATCTTCGTCGCGAAGTTCAGCGGGCTCAGCTTCGCGTCGGGCAAGGAGTTCAAGGACCTCATCAAGCGCCCCGTGCTCACCGTGGCCGACGCGAAGGCCATCGAGCGCGAGGCCCCGTCGGTCGGCCAGGTGGACGTCTGGCTCGGCGCCTGGGGGATGCCGGGACGCGAGCGGGTCTACTACAAGGGCGAGAAGACGAAGGAACTGTCGATCATCGGCGTCTCGGAGAAATACGCCGCCGTGAGCTTCCTCAAATTGACGACCGGGCGCTTCTTCACCGAGTCGGAAGTCCAGCACCGGCGCGCGGTCGTGGTGCTCGGGGACACGCCGTCGCAGGCGCTGTTCCCGAACGTCGACCCCGTGGGCAAGACGGTCCGGGTGGGGACCATGGCCTACGAGGTGGTGGGCACCGTGGCGCCGCGGCCGAGCGCGGGCGGGCTCGGATCGGGCCAGGACGATTTCCTCGTCGTGCCCTATACCACGTTCGAGAAGCAATTCGGCTGGCGGCGCAGCGGCCGGGTCAACATCAACGGCACCCTCACCGACGCGAGCGCCATGCAGAGCGCGATGATCGCCGTCGTCCCGGCCGAGTACGCGACCCGGGAGCAGGCGATGCGCGAGGTCGAGGAAATCATGCGGATCCGCCACGGCCTGAAGCTCGACCAGCCGAGCGATTTCGACCTGATCACCCAGGATGCCGCCCTCAAGATCTACGAGCAGATCACGGGCGCCGTTTTCATCGGCCTGGTTGTCATTTCGTCGATCGCGTTGATGGTCGGAGGCATCGGCGTCATGGCGATCATGATGATCTCGGTGACCGAGCGGACGCGGGAAATCGGCGTCCGGAAGGCCCTCGGCGCGCGCCGGCGCGAGATCCTGTGGCAGTTCCTGCTCGAGGCGGTCTTCCTGACGTCGGTCGGCGGCGTGCTGGGCATCATCCTGGGAGCCTCGATCGGCGTCGGCGTGCACTACGCCACCGGGTTCCCGATCTCGATGCCCTGGTGGAGCTTCGCGATCGGCTTCGGCTTCTCAGGGTCGGTCGGCGTCTTCTTCGGCCTGGTGCCGGCCATCCGCGCCGCGCGGCTGGACCCGATCGAAGCGCTCAGGTACGAATAGGGGCTAGGCGCTAGGGGCTAGGGGCTGGTCGGACGCGGCTGTCGCCGCGTGGGTGCCCTGCCCGCGTAACGGACTGGCTGACTAGCGCCTAGCGCTCAGTCCCTGGCCCCTGGATTTCCTCCCCACTAGCGCCTAGCGCCCAGTCCCTAGCCCCTAGTAGAATAGGACCTTTGGCGTAGTCGGACTCATCCCGAGAAAGAGGGTTACCGTCTATGAAGGTCTATGACGCGGCTAGTATCCGGAACATCGCGCTCGTCGGTCATACGGGCTCGGGCAAGACCCAGCTGGCGTCGGCGATTCTCTTCGACGCCGGCATGGTCAACCGCCTCGGCCAGGTGGACGAAGGCAACACCGTCACCGACTTCGACGAAGAGGAGATCTCCCGCAAGCACACCCTGTCGGCCAGCATCGCCTACGCGGAGTGGAACAGGACGAAGATCAACCTGATCGACACGCCCGGCTTCGCAAACTTCTTCAGCGACGCCCGCGCGGCGCTGAGTGTGGTGGACGGCGTCCTGGTGGCGGTCGACGGGGTCTCCGGCCCCGAGGTGCAGACCGAGAAGATGTGGGAGGAGGCCGAGGCGCAGGAACTGCCGCGCATCGTCGTGCTCACGCGGACCGACCGTGAGCGCGCGAGCCTCGACCGCACCCTCGAGGCCCTCCACACCTCGTTCGGCCGCGGGATCATCCCGATCCAGTTCCCCATCGGCGAAGAGAAGCACTTCACGGGCGTGGTCGACCTGGTCGCGATGAAGGCGTACACCTTCGCCGACGATGGCTCGGGCAAGATGACCGAGGGCGCCGTGCCGGCGGACATGGCCGACAAGGTGAACGCCGCCCGCGAGGCGCTGGTCGAGATGGTGGCGGAGGCGGACGACAGCCTCATGGAGAGGTTCTTCGAGGCCGGCACACTCAGCCAGGAGGACCTCGTCAAGGGCCTCCACACGGGCGTCGCCAGCCGGAAGATCTTCCCCCTCGTCTGCACGTCGGCGACGCTGAACATCGGCGTCCAGCCCCTGCTCGACGCCGTGCTCGCCTACCTGCCCGCCGCCTCCGAGCGCACGATCAAGGCCGCCGACAAGGCAGGCGCCGCCACGTCGTTCCAGGTGAGCGAGAGCGGGCCGACGGCGGTCTTCGTGTGGAAGACGATTGCCGACCCGTTCGCCGGGCGCATCAGCCTGTTCCGCGTCATGCGCGGGTCGATCAAGTCGGACTCGACCATCGCGAACCTGTCCAGGGAGACGACCGAACGGCTTGGACACCTCCTGCTGCTCCAGGGCAAGACGCAGACGGAAATCGGCGAAATCAAGGCCGGCGACCTCGGCGCCGTGGCCAAGCTCAAGGACACGCAGACGGGACACACGCTCGGCGACAAGGACGGCGTGCGCTTCCCGCCGCTCACCTTCGCCGAACCGGTGCTCTCGTATGCCATCGAGCCCAAGGCCCGCGGCGACGAGGAGAAGATCAGCACGGCGCTGCACCGCATCATCGAGGAAGACCCGACGATCCGCTACAGCCGCGACCCGCAGACGCACGAACTGCTGCTCGCCGGCCAGGGCCAGATGCACATCGAGGTGACCGTCGCCAAGCTGAAGCGCCGGTTCGGCGTCGAGGTGAACCTCAAGCTGCCGCGCATCCCGTATCTGGAGACCATCACGGCGTCGACCGAGGCCAACGGCCGGCACAAGAAGCAGACCGGCGGCCACGGCCAGTTCGGCGACTGCACGATCAAGATGGAGCCGCTGCCGCGCGGGTCGGATTTCGAGTTCGTCGACGAAATCTTCGGCGGCTCGATCCCCCAGCAGTTCCGCCCGGCGGTCGAGAAGGGCATCCAGGAGACCCGCGTGAGGGGGTACCTGGCCGGCTATCCGGTCGTCGACTTCCGTGTCACGCTGCTCGACGGCAAGTTCCACGCCGTCGACTCGAACGAGCTCTCGTTCAAGATGGCCGGGCGCATCGCCTTCAAGGACGCGATGACCCGCTGCAGGCCGACCATTCTCGAGCCGATCATGAACGTCGAGGTGTATGTCCCGAGCGATTTCGCCGGCGACATCATGGGCGACATCAACGGCCGGAGAGGCCGCGTGGCGGGCATGGAGCAGCGCGCGAGCATGACGGTGGTGAAGGCCCAGGTGCCGATGTCGGAGATGCTCACCTACGAGCAGACACTCACCGCCACCACCGGGGCGCGCGGCACGTACCGCATGGACTTCTCGCACTACGAGGAGGTGCCGACGCACCTCCAGACGAAGATCATCGCGGCGGCGAAGGCGGCCAAGGGCGAGGGCGCCGAGGACGAGGACGCGTAGGACGGGCTATCGCATCAGGGCGAGCGCGATCGTGCGCGCGCTCAGCAGGATGATGAGGATGCCGACGGCCGTGCCCAGGGCGCGGGTCGGCATCCGCCTCGTCGCCAGCGCCGCGAACGGCGCCGTCACCGCCGCGCCGGCGGCCAGCGGGAGCGCGACGCGCCAGTCGATCGCCGGCAGGGCCACGAGGAACACGGCGGAAATCGTCAGCGTCACGAAGAACTCGACGGCGTTGACCGTGCCCACCGCTTTCGCGGGATCCACGTTGCTCATCAGCAGGGACGGCGTCGCGATGGGCCCCCAGCCGCCGCCGCCCAGCGCGTCGATGAAGGCGGCGGGAAAACCGATGAGCAGCAGACGGCGGGGGCTCGGCACGGCATGCCTGTGCTGCCGCCGGCGGGCGAACCGCACGACGATCATGACGCCGAGGACGAGCAGGATGCCCGCCACGACCACCCTGATCGCCGGGGCGTCCTGAAACGTCACCGCCGCCAGGGTCCCCCCGACCGCCCCGGCCACGCCCGACACGAGCAGCGGCCAGAACAGCCGCGTCTCGACGTTCCCGATCCGGAAGTGGCTCACCCCCGAGATGAGCGACGTCGCCAGTTCCGCGATGTGCACGGAGGCGGACGCCAGGGCGGACCCGACACCGAGGCTCAAGAGCACTGAGGTAGAGGTCACGCCGAAGCCCATGCCCAGGCTGCCGTCGACGGCCTGGGCGGCCGCCCCGACGAGCGCAAAGAGGAGCAGTCGGTGCATCGGCCCCGCCAGAAAAAAGCCCTGGCAGGATGCACCGGCCAGGGCCCGCTACGTGAACGCCGTGTCTCGCTAGCCGCCCTTGCCGCTGCGGCCGGTCTGGCGGGGCTTCGCCGTCGACTTCGCGACGGCCTTCGTGTGCTCGTGCACGGGGCCGCCCTCGCCGTCGTCGGCCTTGCGCCCGCGGACGCGATCGGCGGCCCGGCGGATCCGGCCGCCGAGGCCGGCGCCCTTGCCCTCGCCCTTCGCGTCTTTCTGCGCCTCGGCCTTCTTCGGGTCGAACTCGCTGCCGATCAGCTCGACCAGCGCCATGTCGGCGGAATCGCCGCGCCGGAACCCGGTCTTGATGATCCGGACGTAGCCGCCCGGCCGCTCCGCGAAGCGGGGCGCCAGCGTGTCGAAGAGCTTCTTCAGGACGTCCTTGTCGGCGATCTCGGCGCCGGCCAGGCGGCGGGCGTGCAGGGCCGCGGGGCCGCCGGCGGCGACGCCGCGCTTGGCCGTCGTGATCAGCTGCTCGGCGAACGGCCGCAGCTCCCTGGCGCGCGGCAGCGTGGTCTCGATGTGTTCGTGCTGCAGCAGCGCGGTCGCCAGGTTCCTCAGCATCGACAGGCGATGCTCGGTCACGCGACCCAGCTTGCGGTGAGCGACTCGATGACGCATGGCTTCTGATCCTCTTCCCTACTCGACCTTCATCCCCAGGCCCAGCCCCATCGTCTGAAGGATGTCCTTGATCTCGTTGAGCGACTTGCGCCCGAAGTTCTTGGTCTTCAGCATCTCGGCTTCGGTCTTCAGCACGAGTTCGCGGATGGTCCGGATGTTCGCGTTCTTGAGGCAGTTGTACGACCTGACCGACAGTTCCAGCTCCTCGACGCTCTTGTCGAGGTGCTCGTTGCCGGCGGTCGGGCCCGAAGCCGACATCGAGCCGTCCTCGGCCTGGTCCAGGGCCTCCTCGACGCTCACGAAGATGTTCAGGTGGTCGCGGAGGAGCTTGGCCGAGAGCGAGACCGCCTCGCGCGGCGCGATGGCGCCGTTGGTCCAGACATCCACCGTGAGCTTCTCGTAGTCGGTGGTCTGCCCCAGGCGCGCCGCCTCGACGAGGTAGTTCACCTTCTTCACGGGCGAGTGCACCGAGTCGATCGGGATCCACCCGATGCCCAGGTCCTCGTCGAAGTTGCGGTCGGCGGTCACGTAGCCGCGGCCGCGCTTGACGCGCATCTCCATATGCAGCCGCCCGCCCTCGGACACCGTCGCGATGTGGGCGTCGGGCTCGAGGATCTCGATGTCGCCGTCGGCCTCGATGTCGCGCGCCTTCACGTCGCCCGGCTTGTCCACGCGCAGGTACACCGTCTTGGTGTGATCCACGTGGACCTTGAGCGGGACCTGCTTGAGGTTGAGGATGATGTCGGTCGCGTCCTCGACCACGCCGGGGATGGGCGAGAACTCGTGCAGCACGCCGTCGATTTTCACCGCGGAGAACGCCGCGCCCTCGATCGAGGACAGCAGCACGCGCCGCATGGCGTTGCCGATGGTGGTGCCGAATCCCCGCTCGAACGGCTGCGCGTAGAAGCGGCCGAACCGCTCGTTCAGGGTGTCACGCTCGAACTCCAGCCGCTTTGGCCGCTGGAAACCCTTCCATAACATCGTTGGCGTTCCTTTCACGTGTCCGACGTCCATGCGCCCGGACCGGGCCGGCCGCGCCGGCCGGGCCCGCCGTCACCCTCGGCCTGGGGCCTACTTCGAGTAGAGCTCGACGATCAGCTGTTCCTGCACGGGCAGGTTGATCTGCGCGCGGGTCGGCAGCGACATCACGCGGCCGTTCATCTGCTCGGCCTGCAGGGTCAGCCACTCCGGGATCCCGCGCCCCTTGACCTCTTCCATCGCGTGCAGCACCGCGGCGGCCTGCCTGCTCTTCTCGCGCACGCCCACCACGTCGCCCTCGCGGACAGCGAAGGACGGGATGTCCACCTTGCGGCCGTTCACCGAGAAGTGGCCGTGGCGCACGAGCTGGCGCGCCTGCGACCGCGAGGTCGAGAAGCCCAGGCGGTAGACGACGTTGTCCAGGCGGCACTCGAGCTTCTGGAGCAGCAGTTCGCCCGTGATCCCGCGCTGGCGGTCGGCCGCCTCGAAGTAGCGCCGGAACTGGTTCTCGAGCACGCCGTAGATGCGCTTGACGCGCTGTTTCTCGCGGAGCTGGAGGCCGTAGCCGGCCAACTTCGCCTTCCGCGCCTTGCCGTGCTGACCCGGCACGACGTTGCGCTTCTCGATCGCGCACTTCTCGGCGTAGCAGCGCTCGCCCTTGAGGAACAGCTTCATGCCCTCTCGGCGGCACAGGCGGCAAACAGGTCCGATGTATCTAGCCATGCGTGTTGTCCGTCTATCCTACAGGTCCGTCGTTGTTACACGCGCCGGCGCTTCGTGGGCCGGCACCCGTTGTGCGGAATCGGGGTGATGTCGCGGATCGACTTCACCTCGATGCCCACCGTGCCGATGGCGCGGATGGCCGACTCGCGCCCCGCGCCCGGCCCCTTCACGCGGACGTCGCACGCCCGCATGCCCATGCCGCGGGCCGCATTGGCCGCCGCGAGCGCCGCCTGGGTCGCCGCGAACGGCGTGCCCTTGCGCGATCCCTTGAAGCCCACCGCGCCGGCGCTCGACCACGCGATCACGTTGCCCTCGGCGTCGGCGATCGTGATGATCGTGTTGTTGAAGGAGGCCTGCACCGTCACCAGTCCGTGGTGCACCACGCGCTTCTCGCCGCGCTTCTTGAAAGTCTTCTTCGGCTTGCCAGCCGGTTTCTTCTCTGCGCCGTCGGAGTCCGTCTTCGCCATGAGCCTACACCGCCTTCTTCTTCGCGGCCACCGCGCCCTTGCGCGGCCCCTTCCGGGTGCGAGCGTTGGTCCGGGTCCGCTGGCCCCGCACCGGCAGGCTCCGGCGGTGCCGCAGCCCGCGGTAGCAGCCGATGTCCATCAGCCGCTTGATGTTCATGGACGTCTCCTTGCGGAGATCGCCCTCGACGCGGCCCTGCTCCTCGATGACGCGGCTCAGCTTGCGCACGTCGTCCTCGGAGAGGTCCTTGACCCGGACGTTCGGGTCCACGCCGGCTTCCTTGACGATGCCGGCCGCCCGTGTGTGGCCGATCCCGAAAATGTAGGTCAGCCCGATTTCGACCCGCTTGGTCCGCGGCAGGTCCACACCCGCGATACGTGCCATGACGCTACCCCTGCCTCTGCTTGTGCTTCTGGTTCGTGCAGATCACCCGCACCACGCCGCGGCGACGGACGATCTTGCACTTGTCGCAAATCCGCTTGACCGACGCTCTGACCTTCATAGTCCTGGTCCTTCGCTGCCCCACCCGACCCAGGCGCCCCCGGGTCTGAAGGCCCGGGGCTCCATCCTGAAGACCCGGGGCTCCATCCTGACGACCCCGGGCTCCCTCCGTCACTTGTACCGGTAGGTGATGCGCCCCCGGCTCAAATCATACGGCGACAGCTCAACGAGCACCTTGTCGCCCGTCAGGATCCGGATGAAATTCTTGCGCATCTTCCCTGAGACGTGCGCAAGCACCGGATGCTTGTTCTCGAGCTCGACCCGGAACATTGCATTGGGGAGCGACTCGAGGACGATCCCCGTCACTTCGATCGTGTCGTCTTTCGGCACCGGCTGCCCTACCCCCCGGCTGACTGCCCACGCTCACCGGGCGGCACCGCCCGGCCATTCCCTCCGGGCGTGGTCAGAATGACCGGCCCGTCGCCCGTGATCGCCACCGTGTGCTCGAAGTGGGCGGCCAGGCTGCGATCCTTCGTCACCGCCGTCCAGCCGTCGCCGAGCACCTTCACCGCCGCCTTGCCCATCGCCACCATCGGCTCGATGGCGAGCGTCATGCCCTCCGTGAGCCGCGGCCCGCGGCCGGCGGGCCCGAAGTTGGGCACTTGCGGCTCCTCGTGCAGCGAGGTGCCGACCCCGTGGCCGACGAACTCGCGCACCACCGAGAACCCGTGCGCTTCGACGTGCCGCTGCACCGCGTGGCCGATGTCCGACACCCGGGCGCCGGTGCGCGCGCGCTCGATCCCGAGATAGAGCGCCTCTTCGGTCACCCGGAGCAGCGCGCCGGCCTCGTCGCTGATGCGGCCCACCGGGACGGTGATTGCCGCATCGCCGAAGAACCCGTCGAGCACCACGCCCAGGTCGATTGACACCACGTCGCCGTCGCGAAGCGCCCGCGGCCCCGGGATGCCGTGGATCACTTCCTCGTTCACCGAGATGCAGAGCGTCGCGGGGAACCCGTGGTAGCCCTTGAACGCCGGCACGCCGCCCGCCGCCCGCACGCGCCGCTCGGCGAAGGCGTCGAGATCGGCCGTCGTGACGCCCGGTCCCACCATGCCCCGCAACTCCACCAGCACGTCGGCCACCAGCACGTTGGCGGGCCGCATCCGCTCGATCTCGGCCGGCGACTTGCAGACAATCACCGGCCCGCTCCCGCCACCGCCCGCTCCAGCGCGGTGAACACCTCGTCGGGCGCCGGCGCCCCGTCCACCTCGCGGTGCAGCCCGCGGCTGCGGTAGAACTCGATGAGCGGCCGCGCGGCCCCGGCGAACACCCGCAGACGCTCGCGGACCACCTCGGCGCCGTCGTCGGCGCGCTGCACCAGCGCCCCGCCGCACCGGCCGCACCGGCCGGCATCCGTCCCCGGCGGCGCGTTGACGCCGCAGGCGCCGCACACCAGCCTCGCGCCCAGCCGGCGGACCAGTTCGGCCTCCGGCACCAGGATCTCGACGACCGTCAGCGGGCCGCGCCCCTCGACGAGCCGCTCGAGCGCTTCGGCCTGCGGGACCGTGCGGGGAAACCCGTCGAGCACGAAGCCCGCCGCCGCGTCCGGCCGCTCCAGGCGCTCCCGGACCAGATCGACCATCAGACCGTCGCCGACCAGCTCGCCCCGCGCCATCACGGCACGCACCAGGCCGCCGAGCGACGTGCCCAGCGTCACGGCCTCGCGCAGCAGGTCGCCGGTCGAGATGCGCGGCACGTTCAGCCGCGCGGCGAGCCGTTCGGCCTGCGTCCCCTTGCCGGCTCCCGGCGGCCCGATCAGCACGACGTTCAGCGCCATCCGAAATTCGCGGCTCCCCCGCGCTACCCGCGCCGCCCGCGGATGCGCGTCTTCTTCATGAAGCCGTCGTAGTGCCGCATGATGAGCTGCGACTCGATCTGCTGGACGGTGTCCATCGCGACGCCGACCACGATCAGGAGCGACGTGCCCCCGAAGTAGAACTGCACGTTCAAGCCCTCGGTGATGAACCTGGGCAGCACCGCGTCGAGGGTCTCCCCGACGAACGGGATCGGGGCCACCTTGAACCCGACCAGGAGGAACTCGGGGAGAATCGCCACCAGCGCCAGGTAGACGGCGCCCGCCAGCGTGATGCGGGTCAGGATGGTGTCGATGTACTCCGCGGTCCGCTTGCCCGGCCGGATGCCCGGGATGAACCCGCCGTACTTGCGCATGTTCTCCGCCACGTCATCGGGGTTGAAGATGATCGCGGTGTAGAAGTACGCGAAGAAAATGATGCCGGAGATGTAGAACAGGTTGTACAGCGGCATCCCGTAGGAGAGCTGACGGATGATGGCGTCGCCCCAGCTGCCCGCCTGGAACATGCCGGCGATGGTCGCCGGGAACGCCAGGATCGACGAGGCGAAGATCACCGGGATGACGCCGCCCGTGTTCACCTTCAGCGGGATATGGGTGCTCGACCCGCCGTACATCCGCCGCCCCACGACGCGCTTGGCGTACTGGACCGTGACGCGCCGGTTGCCCCGCTCCATGAAGATGATCGCCGCGATGACGGCGATGAAGAACACCAGGAGGAGCAGGATCCGGATGAGGCCGATCTGGCCCGTGCTCATCTGGCCGAGCGTCGCGATGACGGCCGACGGCAGCTGCGCGACGATGCCGGCGAAGATGATGAGCGACATCCCGTTGCCGATGCCGCGCTCGGTGATCTGCTCGCCGAGCCACATGATGAACGTCGTGCCGGCGGTGAGCGTGAGCACGGTCATCAGGCGGAAGCCCCAGCCCGGGGTGTACACCAGCGGCAGCCCGCCGATGATCTGCGTCTGGCTCTCGAGCCAGACCGCGATGCCGAGCGACTGGACCACGGCGATCAGGATCGTCCCGTACCGCGTGTACTGCGTGATCTTCCGGCGCCCGAGATCGCCTTCCTTGGACAGGCGCTCGAGGTACGGCCACACCACCGTCAGCAGCTGCAGGATGATCGACGCGCTGATATAGGGCATGACGCCCAGCGCGAAGATCGCCGCCTTCGACAGGCTGCCGCCGGAGAACATGTCGTACATCCCGAACATCGTGTTGCGCGTCTGTTCGGCGAGCAGGGCCAGGGCCTCGGTGTTCACCCCCGGCGTCGGGATGTGGTTGCCGATGCGGTAGACCCCGAGCAGGCCGAGGGTGAAGAGCACCCGCTTGCGCAGGTCCGGCACCGCGAAGATGTTCTTGATGCTCTCGATCATACGGTCTCGTTGCCGCCGCTACCCGAGCGTCTCAACCGACCCGCCGGCCGCCGCGATCTTCTCGGCCGCCTTCCCGCTGAACTTGTGGGCCTTCACCGTCAGCGCGACGGCGATCTCGCCCCTCGCCAGCACCTTGATCGGCTGCTTGGTCGTCACCAGCCGCGCGGCCCGGAGCACCTCCGGGGTGACCACCGTGCCCGCGGCGAATCTCGTCGTCAGGTCGTCGAGGTTGACGACGGCGTACTCGACGCGGAACGGGTTGTGGAACCCGCGCTTGGGCAGGCGCCGGTGGAGCGGCATCTGGCCGCCCTCGAACCCGCGCTTCTGCTTGTAGCCCGACCGCGACTGGGCGCCCTTGCTGCCGCGCCCGGCGGTCTTGCCGAGGCCCGATCCCGGCCCGCGGCCGACGCGCTTGCGGTTGCGGTTCGCGCCCTTTGGCGGTTTCAGATTGCTCAGATCCATAACGCTCGACCTCGCCCGCTATTCGACGGTGACCAGATGGCGCACCTTGTGGATCATGCCGCGCATCTCGGGTGTGTCGGGCACCTCGATGGTGTGGCGGATCCGCCGCAGCCCGAGGCCCCGCACCACGTCGGCCTGGTTTCTGTTGAAGCCGATGGTGCTCTTCACCTGCGTCACCCTCAGCGTCTTCTTCGCGCCGCTCTTTCCGTTCATCTCACAGCCTCATTCCGCCCGCCCGCCTGCCCTGAGCGAGACGTCCCGGGGGACGTCGAGTCGAAGGGTCACGCCGACGAGTGCTCCAGGTCCGCCAGGTCGCGCCCGCGCGACCGCGCCACGCTCACCGGGTCTTTCAGGTTCATCAGGCCCGTGAACGTCGCCCGCACCACGTTGTGGGGGTTGGCGCTGCCAAGCGACTTGGTCACCACGTTCTGGATCCCGGCCGACTCGACCACCGCGCGCACCGCGCCTCCGGCGATGATGCCGGTGCCTTCCGGCGCCGGCTTCAAGAGCACGCTGCCCGCTCCGTACCGGCCCGTGATGACGTGCGGCACGGTCGTGCCGATGAGCGGCACCCGGATGAGCGACTTCTTGGCGGCCTCGATGCCCTTCTTGATCGCCGAGGGGACCTCGCGGGCCTTGCCCACGCCGAACCCGACCACGCCGTGGCCGTCGCCGACGACGACCAGCGCGCTGAAGCTCAGGTTCTTGCCGCCCTTGACGACCTTGGTCACCCGGTTGATGGACACGACGGTGTCCTTCAGATCGAGCTGGGACGGATCGATTCTCTCTCGCGTTCTGAACATCTAGAACTCCAACCCGGCCGCGCGGGCGGCCTCGGCCACGGCGCGGATCCGCCCGTGGTACAGGAAACCTCCGCGGTCGAAGACGACGTGCCTGATGCCCTTCGCCACGAGCCGCTCGGCGATGATCGTCCCGATCTGCTTCGCGCCCTTCACGTTGCCGCCCTTCGCGCCGTCGGCAAAGACGGCGCGCGTGGCCGGCTCGGCGCTCGACGCGGACGCGAGGGTCCGGCCGGTCGCGTCGTCGATCGCCTGGACGTAGATGTGGGCGACGCTGCGGAACACCGTGAGCCTGGGCCGGTCGCCCGTCCCGCTGAGGCGCTTGCGCGTCCGCAGATGGATGCGGTGGCGGCGGTCCTGTTTCGTCTTGATCTTCATACTCCGTCGACCTCTACGCGCCGGTCTTGCCGACCTTCTTCTTCAACACTTCGCCGGTATACCGCACGCCCTTCTGCTTGTAGGGGTCCGGCTTGCGCATGCGGCGGATGTTGGCGGCGATCTGGCCCACCAGCTGCCGGTCGATGCCGGTCACCGTCACGTGCGTCTGCTTGTCGACGGCGATGTCGATGCCCGCCGGGATGTCCAGCACGATCGGGTGCGAGTACCCGAGGGCGAACGTCACCTGGCGGCCCTTCAGCTCGGCGCGGTAGCCGACGCCCACGATGTCCAGTTCGCGCTTGTAGCCGTTGACGACGCCCTCGACGGCGTTGGCGACGAGGCTGCGGGCCAGTCCGTGGAACTTGCCGAGCTGGGGGTCGTCGCTCGTGGGCTTCGCCACGAGATCGGTCCCCTGCTGCTCGAACGTGATCCCCGGGGGGACCGGCTGGGAGAGGGACCCTTTCGGCCCCTTCACCTCGACGGCGCCGCCGGCGATGGTGACGGTCACGCCCTTCGGGAGCGGAATCGGTTTCTTGCCAATACGGGACATGGACGCCTACCTACGCTTCTGCTACCACACGTTGCACAGGACTTCGCCGCCGACGCCGGACTTGACGGCTTCCCGCCCGGTCATGACGCCGCGCGAGGTCGTGAGGATGCTGATCCCGAGGCCGCCCAGGACCGGCTTCACGCTGCCGCAGCTGTAGTACACCCGCCGGCCGGGCCGGCTGATGCGCTGGATTCCAGTGATGACGTGCTCGCCGCGGGGCCCGTACTTCAGGAACAGACGGAGCTGCTTCACGGGGGCCTGGCCCGCGCCGGGGGGCTCCTCGACGAACTTGTACCCCGAGATGTAGCCCTCGTCCTGCAGGATCCGGGCGATCTCGGACTTCAGCGTGCTGGCCGGAAGGTCCACACGGGCGTGCTTCGCCTGCACGGCGTTGCGGATGCGCGTCAGCATGTCAGCAATCGGATCGGTCATGGCTTCTCAACTCTGTCGTCGGGCTTACCAGCTGCTCTTGATGACCCCAGCCACCTCGCCCCGGAGCGCGAGCTCGCGGAAGCAGAGGCGGCACAGCGCGAACTTGCGCAGATACGCGCGCGGCCGACCGCACCGCTGGCACCGGTGGCGGTGGCGGATCTTGTACTTCAGCGTCTTAGCTTCCTTGGCGATCTTCGCGGTCGTAGCCATAGTCCTCAGTTCGCCCGGAACGGCATGCCGATGAGCTGCAGCAGCCGCCGCGCCTCCTGGTCGGTCTTCGCCGTCGTGCAGACCGACACGTTCATTCCCCGCGCCTTGTCGACCTTCATGTAGTCGATTTCCTGGAAGAGCAGCTGATCCTTCAGGCCCACCGTGAAGTTGCCGCGGCCGTCGAACCCCTTGGGCGAGACGCCCTTGAAGTCGCGGACGCGCGGGAGGGCGATGGCGATCAACCGGTCCAGGAACTCGTACATCCGCACGCCCCGGAGCGTCACCATGGTGCCGACCGGCATCCCCTGGCGCAGCTTGAACTGGGCGATCGACTTGCGGGCGCGCGTCACGACGGCGCGCTGTCCGGCAATCCGCCCGAGCTCGTCCTGGGCGGTGTCGGCGATCTTCGCGTTCTGTGTGGCCTCGCCGACCCCCATGTTGACCACGATCTTCGTGACCTTGGGGACGGCCATGACGTTCGTGTAGCCGAATTCCTTCATCAGGGCCGGCACCACGTCCCGGAGATAACGTTCCTTCACCCGGTTCATTTGTCGACGACTCCCTCGCACTTGCGGCACGTGCGGACCTTCCGCCCGTCTTCGAGGATCTTGTGGCCGATGCGGGTCCGCGCGCCGCACTCGGGGCACACCAGCTGCACGTTGGAGGCGTGCAGCGGCGCCTCGCGTTTCATGATGCCGCCCTTGATGTTCTTGCCCGGGTTCGGCCGGGTGTGGCGGCTGATGAAGTTCACGCCCTCGACGAGGACGCGGTTCGTGTCGGGGTTGATCTTGAGCACGCGCCCGCGCTTGCCGCGATCCTTCCCGGCCGTCACGAGGACGGTGTCGTTCCGGCGGATGGGTGTCTGCAACCGTGACATGGCCTAAATCACCTCGGGCGCGAGCGATATGATCTTCATGAACTTGCGCACGCGCAGCTCGCGGGCCACCGGCCCGAACACGCGGGTGCCGATCGGCTCGCCTTCGTCGTTCACCAGCACCGCGGCGTTCCGGTCGAAGCGGATGTAGCTGCCGTCCTTGCGGCGCTGTTCCTTCCGCACGCGGACAATCACGGCCTTCACGACCGTGCCCTTCTTGACCGCCGAATCCGGGGCGGCTTCCTTCACCGACGCCGTCACCGTGTCGCCCAGCCGCGCGTAGCGGCCCACCGACCCGCCGATCGGGTTGATGACCGAGAGCTTGCGGGCGCCGGAGTTGTCGGCGACGTCGAGGATCGACCGCATCTGAATCATGGCCTGCTCCTCCCGTTACTCGGCCGCCGCGCCGGCCCTGGCCGCCCGCGCGATCACCCGCGTGATCACCCAGCGCTTGCGGGCGGACAGCGGGCGGCTCTCCACGATCGCGACCTTGTCGCCCACCCGCGTCTCGTTCTGCTCGTCGTGGGCCATGAACGTCGAGGTCAGCCGCTGGGCCTTCCCGTACGTCTCGTGGCGCACCTGGCGCTCGATGGCGACGATCCGGCTCTTGGCCATCTTGTCGCGGACGACGACGCCCGTCAGTTCTGTCTTGGCAGCCATACGCTTCCTACCGTTTTTCCGTCAGGACTGTCTTGACCCGCGCCAGCTCGCGTCTGAGCGCGCGCACCTTGTGCGAGGCGTCCAGCTGGCCCATCGCCTTCTGGATCCGCAGCCGGAAGACCTGGTCCTGCAGATCCTTGACCTTGCCCTTCAGCTCGTCGACGTTCAGTTCGCGGATCTCGTGGACCTTCATCTCACACCCTCTCCTCGGCGAACCGCATCGCGAACCGCGTCTTGATGGGCAGCTTTGCCGCCGCGCGATCCATCGCCTGGCGAGCCTCGGACTCGGGGACCCCCTCGATCTCGAAGAGCACCTTGCCCGGCCGCACCACGGCGACCCAGAACTCCGGCGCGCCCTTGCCCTTCCCCATGCGCGTTTCCTGGGGCTTCTTGGTGACCGGCTTGTCCGGGAAGACGCGGATCCAGATCTTTCCGCCGCGCTTCACGAACCGGGTCATCGCCACGCGCGCGGCCTCGATCTGGCGCGCCGTCATCCAGCACGGCTCGGCGGCCTGCAGGCCGAACTCCCCGAAGGAGACGTCGGACCCGCGCCAGGCCTTGCCCCGCCGCCGCCCGCGCTGCTGTTTCCGGAACTTGACCTTCTTCGGCATCAACATCGCTGTGCCACCTCGCCTACGCCGATGCGCGCGGCGCGCGCCGCGGCGTCCGGTATTCCTCTTCCCGGCCGGTGCGCGGCACGAGACGCTCGCCCTTGTACAGCCAGACTTTCACGCCGATCTTCCCGTAGGTCGTCGCGGCCTCCGCCTGGCCGTAGTCCACGTCGGACCGCAGGGTCTGCAGCGGCAGCTGCCCGTTCAGGTACCACTCGGACCGCGCGATCTCGGCGCCGTTCAGCCGCCCCGACACCCGCACCTTGATCCCGCGGGCCCCGAAGCGCAGCGCCGATTCGACCGCCTTGCGCATCGCGCGCCGGAAGGCGACGCGCTTCTCGAGCTGCATCGCCACGGACTCCGAAATCAGCTGCGCGTCGAGCTCGGGCTTCTGGATTTCCTGGATGTTGATGAAGACCTCGCGGCTCGTGCGCTTCTGGATCTCCTGCTTGAGCTTGTCGACCTCCGTCCCCTTGCGGCCGATGATGATGCCGGGCCGCGAGGTGTGGATGTCGATCTTCAGCTTGTTCGCCGCGCGCTCGATCTCGATCTTCGAGACCCCGGCGTGCTTGAACCGCGCCTTCAGGCTGTCGCGCAGCGAGAGGTCCTCGTGCAGCAGCTTCGCGTAGTCGCGATCCGCGTACCAGCGCGAGAGCCAGGTCTTGTTGAACCCCAGCCGGAACCCGTACGGGTGGACTTTCTGACCCACGTCTCGCTCCTACTTCTTCCGCGCGGCTGAGGCGCCGCCCGTCTTGGTCGACTTCCGCGCCCGCGGGGCCTTCGCCGCCGCGGCCCCATCCGCCGGCGCCGGCGCGGCCTTCTTCTTCTCGGGCCGCTCCGCCACCGCCACCGTCAGGTGCGTCGTGCGCTTCACCACGCGGTACGCGCGCCCCATCGGCGCCGGCCGCACCCGCTTCTGCGACGGCCCCTGGTCCGCGTAGCACGCCGAGACATGGAGCCGTTCCACGTCGCCGCTGAATCCCGGCTTCTGCTGCGCGTTCGCGATCGCCGAGCGCAGCACCTTCTCGATGTCCCGCGCCACTTTCTTCCGCGAGAACTGCAGCGTCGCGAGCGCCTGGTTCACGTCGTTCCCGCGGATGAGGGCGAGCACCAGCCCCGCCTTCTGCGCGGACGTGCGCACGTACTTGGCCGTGGCCTGACCTGCGATCATGGCTAGCTTCCTGCCTTCGGCGCCGCCGCCACCGCCGCCGCCTTCTCGGACTTCGTGGTGTGGCTCCTGAACGTCCGGGTCGGGGCGAACTCGCCGAGCTTGTGCCCGACCATGTTTTCCGTGACGTACACCGGGATGAACTTCCTCCCGTTGTGCACCGCCAGCGTGTGCCCCAGCATCTCGGGCACCACCGTCGAGCGGCGCGACCAGGTGCGGGTGACCTTCTTCTCGTTCGCCCGGTTCATCGCCTCCACCTTCTCGAGCAGGTGGGTGTCGACGAACGGGCCTTTCTTCAGGGATCTGCTCATAACGCCTTTACCGCTCCGCCGCCCTTACTTGGGCCGCCGGGTGATGATGAACTGATCCGTCGCCTTGCGGTTACGGGTCTTGAAGCCCTTGGTCGGCACGCCCCAGGGCGACACCGGGTGCCGCCCGCCCGAGGTCTTTCCCTCACCGCCGCCCAGCGGGTGATCCACCGGGTTCATGGCGACGCCGCGCACGTGCGGGCGCTTGCCCAGCCACCGCGCCCGGCCGGCCTTCCCGAGCGAGACGTTCTCGTGGTCGAGGTTGCCAACCTGGCCTACCGTCGCGCGGCACTCGATGTTGATGCGCCGCAACTCGCCCGAGGGCATCTTCACCGACGCGTACGGGCCGTCTTTCGCCACCAGCTGCACCGACGACCCGGCGCTGCGCGCGATCTGCCCGCCTTTACCCGGCCGCAGCTCCACGTTGTGGATCTGCGTGCCCAGCGGGATGTTCTTGAGCGGCAGCGTGTTCCCCGGCAGGATGTCGACCGCGTCGCCGGCCACGATGCTGTCGCCCACCTTCAGCCCCACCGGCTGCAGGATGTAGCGCTTCTCGCCGTCGGCGTACTGCACCAGCGCGATCCGCGCCGAGCGGTTCGGGTCGTACTCGACGGTCACGATCTTCCCCGGGATGCCGATCTTGTCCCGCTTGAAGTCGATGATGCGGTACAGGCGGCGGTGCCCGCCGCCGCGCCACCACATGGTGATCTCGCCGTGATTGTTGCGCCCGCCCGACTTCTTCAGGTTCTCGGTCAGCGGCTTGAACGGCTTCGCCGTGGTGATCTCGGCGTAGTCCTGAATCGTCTGGAAGCGCCGCCCCGGTGATGTCGGTTTATAACTGCGGATAGCCATCGATCCACCCCGCTCTACGCGCCTTCGAGGAACTCGGGCAGCTTTTCGCCGTCGCGCAGCCGGACGTAGGCCCGTTTCCAGTCCGAGCGCTGCCCGACAAAACGGCCCTGCCGCTTGACCTTGCCATGCGCGATGGAGGTCCGCACCGAGGCGACCTTGGCGCCGAGCAGGTGCTCCACCGCGCGCTTGATGTCGATCTTGTTGGCGCCAACCGCCACGTGGAACACGAGCGTCCTGCCGTCCTCGCGCAGGATGGACGTCTTCTCGGTGATGAGCGGCCGCCGGATCACGTCTGTCAGGTTCATGACCCCAGCACCTCCTGCAGGCGCTCGACGGCCGCCCTGGTGGCGA
Source organism: Vicinamibacterales bacterium (assembly GCA_046496425.1). GTDB lineage: Bacteria > Acidobacteriota > Vicinamibacteria > Vicinamibacterales > JAKQTR01 > JAKQTR01. The sequence continues at coordinate 1,638 of JAWOGY010000270.1, read as the reverse complement.
TGATCCGCCGTGCGCGCATGACGTCGCGGGCCTTCAGCCGCCCGCTCTCGAGGCACACGGTCCCCGGGATGTTCCGCACGGCGCGCACCAGGGTGTCGGCCGGCTTCACGTCGACGACCAGCGCCGATCGCGCCGCGCCGAAGCGGGCCAGCATCTCGGCGGCCGCCTTGGTCTTCTCGACCTCGGCGAACGCCTCGACCACCACCACCGCGCCCGACTGCAGCTTCGATGCCAGCGCCTGGCGGAGCGCCCCGCGCTCCTGCTTGCGCGGCATCGCGTAGTCGTAGCTGCGCGGCTGCGGGCCGAACACGGTGCCGCCCTTGCGCCACAGCGGGCTGCGGACCTCGCCGGCCTGCGCGCGGCCGGTGCCCTTCTGCTTGTAGGGCTTCTTGCCGGTGCCGCTCACCAGCCCGCGCGTCTTCGTCGCGTGCGTCCCGCGGCGGTCCGCCGCGTTGTCGCGCACGACCGACTGCCAGATCAGGTCCGCCTTCACCCGGCCGCCGAACACCTCGTCGCGGAGCTCGAGCGAGCCGGTCTTCTCGTTCTGTGCGTTGACGATGTCGACCGTCATGGCTACTTCTTGCCCCTCTTCACCTTCTCGACCTGCGGCTTCGGCTCGGGCTTGGCCGCCACGGCCTTCCGGATCACCACGTACGACCCCGGCGCGCCGGGCACCGCGCCGCGCACCATCAGGAGGTGCCCGTCGCCGTCCACCCGCTCGACGAACAGGTTCAGCGTCGTCACCCGCTCGGAGCCCATGTGGCCGGCCGCCCGCATGCCCTTGATGACCCGCGACGGGTACGACGAGGCGCCAATCGACCCGGGCGCGCGGTGGAACATCGAGCCGTGGGTCGCCGCGCCGCCGGAGAAGTTGTGCCGCTTCATGACGCCCTGGAACCCCAGGCCCCGGCTCCGGCCGATGACATCCACGCGCTCGCCGCTCTTGAACACGCTCGCCACGAGCACCTGGTCGCCGGCCTTCGGCACCTCGGCGCCCTTGGCCAGCGCCACCTCGCGGCGCACCCGCGTCGGCGGCACGTTGGCTTTCTTGTAGTGGCCCGCGAGCGGCCTGGTCGCTTTCGCCGGCTTCTCCTCGACCAGCCCGAGCTGGACCGCCTCGTAGCCGTCGTGGTCCGCGGTCTTGGCCTGCACGACCACGCACGGACCGGCCTTGATCACCGTGACCGACTGCACGACCCCGTCGGGGCCGAACAGCTGGGTCATGCCCACCTTCCTGCCGATGATGCCTGTGACCATCGCTACTTACGTTCCTTCCCGAACGCCTTGATCTCGACGTCCACGCCGGCCGGCAGATCGAGCTTCATCAGCGCGTCGACCGTCTGCGACGTGGGCTCGAAAATGTCGATCAGCCGCTTGTGGGTCCGGATCTCGAACTGCTCGCGCGACTTCTTGTCCACGTGGGGGGAGCGGTTCACCGTCCACTTGTTCTTGTCGGTCGGGAGCGGGATCGGGCCCGCCAGGCGCGCGCCGGTCCGCTTCGCGGTTTCCACGATCTCGGCCGTCGACTGGTCGAGCACGCGGTAGTCGTAGGCCTTGAGCCGGATCCGGATCTTGTCGCCGAATGCTGTCGCCATTGCTGTATCTCACTCGGGGGGCTGGGGGTTGGGGTCTGGGGAC
>JAWOGY010000125.1:0-16296 GCA_046496425.1 Vicinamibacterales bacterium | reverse complement strand
GGCAGGCCATCGGCGGTCCAGCCGGCCGGCAGGCTGATGGCTGGCAGGCCGGCCATGTTGGCAAGCGCCGTGAAATCCGCCTGCGAGGCAGGGGGCAGGCGCTGGGCGCGGATTCGCTTCTGTCTTCTGCCTCCTGTCTTCTGTCTTCTTCTTCGAACAGCTCGCCCGCTGGCCGAACAGCTCTCTCGATCTGCCACAGTGCCTCTCTCCGGTGATGCCCGAACGCGTTGAGGGCGCCGATCTCGGCCAGCGTGGCCAGTTCCTCGCGGTTGACGCCCGTGCGCGCGATGACATCCTCGAGCGAGCGGAACCGTACTCGGGGTCCGGGACTCGGGACTCGGGACTCGGGGACTTCCCTACTGGCTACTGAATACTGGCTACTGGCTACTGCCTCTATCGCCTGCCCCACCTGTCGCCTCAGCCCATTGACGAACTTCAGCCCCAGGCGCACGGAGCCGTCTTCCTCGATGCCGCACGTCCAGCTGGACCGCTGCACGTCGACGGGCGCGAAGCGCACGCCGTGCCGCTGCGCGTCCTTCACCAGCGTGGCCGGGTGGTAGAACCCCATCGGCTGGTTGTTCAGGAGCGCCGCATAGAACGCCGCCGGATAGTGCGCCTTGAGATAGGCGCTGGCGTAGACAATCAGCGCGAAGCTCGCCGAATGCGACTCGGGAAACCCGTAGAGCGCGAACGAGGTGATCGACCTGACGACCGTGTCGGCTGCCTCGCCCGTGATCCCGTTGCGCGCCATGCCGTCGCGCAGCTGCCCCTCGATCGCCTTCATGCGCTTTTCCGATCGTTTGAAGCCCATGGCGCGCCGCAGCTCCTCGGCCTGCCCGCCGGTGAACCCGGCCGCCGTCATCGCCATGCGCAGCAGCTGCTCCTGAAAGAGCGGCACGCCGAGCGTGCGCTTCAGGATCGGCTCGAGCGACGGGTGCGGGTACGCCACCTCGGCGCGGCCCGCCCGCCGGTCGAGATACGGGTGCACCATCTGGCCCGTGATGGGCCCGGGCCGGATGAGCGCCACCTCCACGACGAGGTCGTAGAAGTTCGCCGGCTTGAGGCGCGGCAGGGTGGCCATCTGCGCCCGCGACTCCACCTGGAACACGCCCACCGTGTCGGCGCGCTGCAGCATGCCGTACACCTGCGGGTCGCCGGGCGGGATGCTCCACATGGCGATCGGCTCCGCCCCTGCGGGCCGGCGCGTATTGATCATCGTGAACGCGTCCTGCAGCGCCGCCATCATACCGAGGCCGAGCAGGTCGATCTTCACGATCCCCATGTCAGTGCAGTCGTCCTTGTCCCACTGCACCACCACGCGGCCCGGCATGCTCGCGTTCTCGAGCGGTACCACCTCGTCGAGCCGGCCGCGGCAGAGCACCATGCCGCCCGAGTGCTGGCCCAGGTGGCGCGGCAGGTCCTGGATGCGCTGCCACAGGTCCATGAACAGGCGGACGTGCGCGTGGGCCGGGTCGAGGCCGATCGTGCGCAGGTCGCGCGCCATCGGCGCGTCGCTCGCCTCGTCGCTGCCGCCCGGCCCGTGTTCGTGGCCGTGCCCGTAGCGCCCCAGGAACTTCGACAGCCGGTCGATGTCGTCCGGCTCCATGCCGAGCACCTTCCCCACCTCGCGCGAGGCGCTGCGGTCGCGATACGTGATCACGTTGGCCGTCATCGCCGCACCGTGCCGGCCGTACTTCCCGTACACGTGCTGGATCACGCGTTCGCGCCGGTCGCCGCTTGGCAGATCGAGATCGATGTCGGGCCACTCGCCGCGCTCCTCCGACAGGAAGCGCTCGAAGAGCAGCTCCATGCCCACCGGGTCGACGGCCGTAATCCCGAGGCTGTAACACACGGCGCTGTTGGCCGCCGACCCTCTGCCCTGCGCGAGGATCCCCTGCCCGCGGCAGAAATTGACGATGTCCCAGACGATGAGGAAGTAGCCGGCGAGATCGAGCTTCCCGATGAGGGCCAGTTCGCGCTCGATCTGGGCGCGGGCGCGATCGTGGAACGGCCGGTAGCGCTCGCGCGCGCCCACCAGCGTGAGGGCCCGCAGGAACGAGTGCGCCGTTTCGCCGGGCGGCACCGGGTAGTCGGGAAAGCGGTAGCCGAGGTCCGCCATCGAGTACTGAATGCGATCCGCCAGCGCCGCCGTGGCCGCGAGCGCCGCCGGGCAATCCGCGAAGAGCGCCGCCATGTCGGCCGGCGGTTTCAAGTACCGTTCCGCGTTCGGCGCCAGCCGCCGCCCCGCCCGCTCGATTGTCGTCTTGTGGCGGATGCAGGTGAGCACGTCGAAGAGGGGCCGCTCGGCGGGCTCGGCGAAGCGGACGCCGTTGGACGCGATGAGCGGCACGTGGAAGGCCGCCGCGAGATCGCGCAGCATGCCGTTGGCCGTCTCCTCCTCGCGGAGGAAGTGGCGCTGCAGTTCCAGGCACACGTTCGCGCGCCCGAACATGCCCACCAGCCGGTCCGCCAGGCCGCCCACGCCGTGCCGGCTGGCCGCGAGCGCCTCGCGGCCGACAATGGCGATGAGCCCGCTTGTGAAGCCGTCCAGTTCCTCGAAGCCCAGCGCGCCCTCCCCTTTCGGCGCGCCGAGTTTCATGCGCGTGAGCAGGCGGCAGAGGTTCTGGTACCCCTGGCGGCTTTCGACAAGAACAGGCAAACGCCACGTTCGGGACTCGGGGCTCGGGACTCGGGGCTCGGGATCAGGGGCTAGGGGCCCTTCGACTCGCGTGCTGACGCCCCCCTTGCTCAGGCCAGACTGGGCGCTAGGCGCTAGTTCTCGGGACTCGGGACTCGGGACTCGGGATTCGGGATTCGGGCCCCTTCTTGCTTCTTGCTCCTTGCTTCTTGCTTCTGTCCCCCTACGGGCTCCTGAATACTGTCTACTGGCTACTATCGTGATCTCACATCCGATAATCGCCTTCACTCCCGCTGCCCGCGCCGCCTTGTGGAAGCGCGGGGCGCCGTAGACGCCGTCGCGGTCGACGAGCGCCAGCGCGGGGTAGCCCAGTGCCGCCGCCCGCTCGACGAGCGCCTCGGGCAGCGATGCCGCTTCGAGGAAGCTGAAGGCGGAGGAGGCATGCAGTTCGATGAACACAGGCTCGCACTTCTGTCAGAAGCAAGAAGCAAGTAGTAAGAAGCAAGAAAGAAAACGAGATGCCCAGCTGAAGGCGGGCGCGCGATTCCTTCTGACAATCGTCAGTGGGCCATTCTTGCTTCTTGATTCTTGCTTCTTCTCAATCCACTACCGCCCCCACGAACCATCGCCCCGTCTCGCGATCCTCGAAGATGCGGTACAGGCCGCCGTCGCTGAGCGCCACGTCCCACTCGTCGCGGTTCCAGCCGGTACGGCCCTGCCGCAAAACAGGCTGTGCGCCTGCTGTCACGGCGGCAATCCTCCACCACTCGCCCGACGTGCGCCACGGCCCGGCCGACGCGTGCACGCGCCCGCCCGCAAGCGCCGGCCGGTCGGTCCGCACGCTGATGGGGCGGTTGCCGTCCATCAGCACGCGCGCGGGAATGGGCAGCCTGAAGCGGCGCAGGCTGGGGGCTAGGGGCTGGGGACTAGGGGCTAGGGGCTTGGCGCTAGGCGCTAGTCGGCCTTCTGGCTTCTGGCTTCTGGCTTCTGGCTTCTGTTCCACCACGAAGGGCTTCATGCCGAACGCCCCCGGCCGATACGAGTCCACCGTCGCCGGCGAGCCGCATCGGCTTTCGCCCACGAGCGCCTGGAGGCGCGCGACGAGCGTCGAGACGAGTTCCGGCGCCGGCAGCGCGCGCGTCAGCAGCGACTCCTGGACGATGCGGCCGGGGGTGGGGTCTATGGCGACGGTGACCGCGTCGATGCCGGCCGGAGCAGGATGCGATTCGAGATCCAGCAGCAGCAGCGTGCGCAGCACTTTCGGATCGCGCATCGGCGCCGGCAGTTGCAGGCTGCGCAGGTGCAGGTCGCGCGTGACGAGGCGCAGGCGCAGGTGCAGGGCGGCCGCGCCGCGATCGCGGTGCTCGAGGCGCCGGCAGAGCGGCTCGAGCAGCCGCGTGAGGACGAACGAGAGCGGCTCGAGTTCCGCGATGGGCCATTCCAACTGGAGCGACGCCTCGAACAGCTCTTCTTCCGGCGCGGGTACGAGCGGTCCCGTGTCTTCGCCCCGCGCCAGGCGCTGCCACCGGATGCCATCCTGCCCCAGTCGCTCCGAGAGGTCCGCGGCCGGCAGCGCGGCCAGTTCGCCCAGCGTACGCAGGCCCCAACGGGCGAGGACAGCGAGACAGTCGGGACGCGGGACTCGGGGCTCGGGACTCGGGGTTCGGGATTCAAGGCGAGAGGCAAGAGGCGAGAGGCGAGCATGCTTGCTTCTTGCTTCTTGCTTCTGACTTCTGTCTCCTGTCTTCTGTCTGCTGTCTTCTGTTCCCTCATTCGCGAGCACCGCCAGCGTCCTGAGTGGCAGCGGCGCGAGCGCTTCCGCTTCTTCCCCCGCCGCCGCAACCGTCACCCCAGCCCGCGCGGCGGCGAGCAGCATGGCCGCCGTGCACGTGCCCGCCACCGCCACGTGCACCGGCGCGATGCCGCGATCCGCCGCAGCCTGGCGCAGGCGTTCGCCGATGGCGCGCGCGTCGCCGACCAGGCGATCGAGGCCTTCGACGTCGATGACGATCTGGCGGCCGCTGCGCGCCGCCACGCGCGGCGACACCATGCGTGCAGCCTCGAGCAGCGCGTTCACATCAGGCGCCCCGCCGGCAGGCGCCGAAGCGCCTCGCGTCGCCAGCGACGGTGGCACAGAGAGACAGGCGAACATGGTGCGCCTCGCCGATCAGGCCACCAGCGCCGTGGCCGTCAGGCGCACCGGCGCGCCCATCCCCGGCACCAGCCTCGCCCGCTGGATCCGGATTTCGCTTTCAATACCAGGGAACATCGCATTTCCGAGCCCAGCCCCTAGCCCCCAGTCCCTAGCCCCTGTCTTGATCTCCAGCGTCACCCCTCCCGCGCTCCGGCTCATCGGTGCCGCGCCTGTGACGACGGCGGCGGCCTGCTGCCCTTCGAGCGCCTTCTGCAGCCGCAGCCAGGTGGTCATGGGAATACGCCGCAGGGCGTGGACGGGTGCATCGGCCAGGTCGAGGGCCACCAGCGACAGGCCGCCCGCCTGCAGGACGAGGTTCGTGGCCTTCAGCGCGCGCTCGATGGCCCGATCGGCGCCAGGCTGGCGGCGGCCGGCAGTGAGTGGCGGAAATGCCGCGGTCGAGGTTTCGCCGCGCACCCAGAGCAGGCGGTCCAGTCGCACGCCGGCGGCCGCCATCGACTCCACGTCGAACATGTCGAAGGTGTCCACAAGCGCCGCCAGTTCGCCTCGCACCGTTGTCGCCGCCAGCATGGCCATGAGGAGGCTGGTCCGCCCCGACGAGCGCGGCCCGACGATTTCCGAGAACTGCCCCAGCGGAAGACCGCCGCCAAGCTGTTGATCCAGCTCGGTTAATCCCGTTGCCATCGTCTCGGCCACGACGGCAATCCCGCTGCCTTTGGTGATGGGCACCAGGGTGCGGTCGAGCTTTTTCGCCCGGAGCAGGGTTTCGACATCGGCGCGGCAGGTGGCGGGCATGGGAGGCTCCTCTCAAAAGTAGTCAGTAGTCAGTAGCCAGTAGGTTGTGCCGCCGGAATACCTTCTCCATGTCTTCGCCTTATTTTCGCTAAACAGACTATAGGCGAAATAAAAACGAAACACAAGAGGCTCTGAAGCGGAACTCCCTCCGCCCCCGCTGCCACTGCTGCCGCTGTCCCTGCTGTCACTTCTGAGCGCGATCCCGTGGCTGGCGATGCCAATCCGCCGGCGCCATTTCAGGGTAGCGATGGCCAGTCGGCGACTTGAGCACCCATCGGCTCGATCGCTTGCCGCGGGTTCAACTGAGGGATATAGTGCGCGTCATTGCGGGATGGGCCAGCCGCAGGGCAGCCACCCCCGCGGAGCGGAACCGGCGTAGTGGTTCTATCGTGGTAAAGGACGTTAGCCGGGCGCCAAGGAGGCTCATGGCAAGCCAGGACCTCAAAGACTTGGTCCGCCGCTCGGCATCGCGCCCACCGGGAAGCCCATTGTCGTTACTGCGGTCAATATCGATCGCGTTGTGGATGGACGAATCGTGTGGGGCGTCGCCGGCTAACAGGCGCTGCAGCCGACGAGCGGCGGTCGGATCTGGGTAGAGTAAGCATCGAAGGCGCCGCTCGCGGCTGAGCGGCAGCACGTTATCTGCTGGACGCCTTTCCGCATCCGCGGCCTCGAGGCCGCGCAAAACAGACGCGTTCCTTGACCACAGGTGCCATTCTCGCTTCTGGAGGCGGAACTATGAGGAAGCCGTTCGCCCAATCAGCTATTCAAGCCAACGCGGTAGACAGGCTGAGGCTGTGGGTCCTAACGGACAACTACTATGATGCCCTCAGACCGGACGGCCCATTCACTACCCGATACCGTGCCACGCCAGGGCGGTCGATCCATGCAGAACATGGAGTGTCCTACTTCCTGGAAACTCTTGTCGACGGGCGCATCCACACCTGCATGTTCGACTTCGGCCTCGATCCCGCTGGTCTGCTGAAGAATGTCGCTCTCCTCGGTCTTGATGTCCGGAAGACCAACGCATTCGCCCTGAGCCACGGACATTTCGACCACTACATGGGCGCTACCAGCATTCTCGAGTACCATCAGTCGCCGGCCAGTCGCGGAACGCCGTTCTTTGTCGGCGAGGAGGCCTTCTCCCAGAGATACTGGGCCGGGCCTCCTTTGCACAGGGTTTGAAGCGGTCGTGGCCTTCAGCAACGCGATGCCCGAGGAATTCGTTTTGAACACGGCGGGAACGCGATATACGTTTTCCCCCTAGCGGCTTGGTCGAATGGACGCCCACGATAAGGCAGGTAACCAGCGCAGTCAGCAGTCGGCGGGCGCCCAGAGGCCGGCCCTGTCTCCCTCCGTGTCCAGGAGAGGGTGTTCGGCTGGCTTCTGAGGCTGACGCGCGTCGCGGATATCAGCGACCAGGTGGAGGCGTGCCGGCGCGTATTCGCCAGTGACACCCTGTGGACGGTCGTGCGCGGGAGCGACCTCGAGGAGGGGCCGAGCCAGGGCCTCCCCGTGTGGAGCCGGCACCTGGGCGACCCTGTCCTCGAGAGCAACATCACACGCCGCGTGGACTTCGCCCTGTTCATGGTGGCGGCGCTCGGGAACGATGCGCTCATTCACGAAGCCCCGGCCATCGTCGGCTGCCGAACGCCCTCGGCGCTCGCGCACGCCGCTGCCGCTGCACCGTGACATGATCGCGCGTGCAGCGCGGCAGGAGTGTCGGTCATCAGTGCCGCATGACGACGGCGTCGGCGGACGCATGGCCGCGAGGCGGCGGCACGAGAGGAGGAGCCATGGACTATCTGGACTACACGGGGCGGACGGATCTCCTCGGCGGCGGCGTTCGACTGATTCCGATCCAGACCCCCAGGGGCGTGTTCAGGGTCTGGACCAAGCGTATCGGCAACAATCCCGCGATCAAGGTCCTGCTGCTGCACGGCGGGCCCGCGGCCACGCACGAATATTTCGAGGCGTTCGACAGCTACTTCCCGGCGGCCGGCATCGAGTACTACTACTACGACCAGCTCGGCTCGGCCTTCAGCGACCAGCCCGACGACCCGGACCTCTGGGACGTCGCGCGCTTCGTGGACGAGGTCGAGCAGGTGCGCCGCGCCCTGGCGCTCGATCGGGACAACTTCTTCCTGCTCGGGCACTCCTGGGGCGGGATCCTCGGCCTCGAGTACGCCCTCCGGCACCAGCAGCACCTCAAGGGGCTCATCGTCTCGAACATGATGGCCAGCATTCCGGCGTACAACGCGTACGCGCGGACGGTGCTCATGCCGTCGATGGACCAGGCCGCGCTGGCCGAGATCCAGCGGCACGAGGCGGCCGGGACGACGGAAGAACCCGGGTACATGGAACTGCTGATCCCGCATCACTACGAGCAGCACGTACTGCGGATGCCGGTCGCCGAGTGGCCCGACCCGGTCAACCGGGCCTTCAAGAACCTGAACCGGAAGGTGTACGTGCTGATGCAGGGGCCGAGCGAGCTCGGCGCCAGCGGCCGGCTGCTCGAGTGGGACCGCAGCGCCGACCTGGCGAGCCTCGCCGTGCCGACGCTGACGATCGGCGCGCGGCACGACACGATGGACCCGACCCACATGGAGATGATGGCCCGCAAGGTGCAGCGCGGGCGTTACCTCTACTGCCCGAACGGCAGCCACATGGCGATGTACGACGATCAGCAGACTTACGTCGAGGGCGTCGTCCGGTTCCTGCAGGACGTCGACGCCGGGCGCGTGTGATCATCCGGCACGCGCACGCGGCGCCCGGCGACGTGGAGACAGCCATGCCCAATGCGGATCGAACGCCGGCGCCACGCCCGGCCGGTGTCGCCTTCCTCGCGATCGTCAACTGGGCCGCCTTCGTGGTCACGCTGGCGTTCTGGGCGCTCGTGTACGTCGGTCGGCTGGTACCGCCGCCGGGAAGCCTTCCGTCGGAGGTCGAGCGCGCGAATGCGGCCGTCACCTACGGGTTCATGCTGGGCGACGTGATCTACTCCGTCCCGTTGCTGCTGCTCGCGGGCGCGGGGCTGTGGCGGCTCCGCGCCTGGGGGTGGCTCGCGGCCCAGATGGCCAACGCGCTCTGGATCTACTCGATGACCGTCATCCTGCTGCGGGATTTCTACTCCCGCTGGTCGCCGGGGGGACTGCTCTTCGCGCCGTTCGCGATCATCGCACTCTGGGCCGTCCCCTATCTGTGGAGGGTACGCCGGGGCTTCGGAATCGTGGATTAGCACGCCGGGAGCCATCGATTCCCACGCCGGCCGGGCGACGCGGCAACCTCAGCTTGCCCGTGGGCCCCGAACCGGCTATCGTTGCTGAACAACCACTCGAAGCCGCTCGGCCCGCCGATCCTGGTCGGGCCCACCTGCGCCGTGCGGGCGCGGGCGCTTCGGCGTGTCCATCCAGGGAGCCCCCGCATGACGACAAACGGCGAGCGTGTGCACGCACTCTACGAGGCGTTCGGCAGGGGTGATGTCCCAGCCGTCGTGGGCGCTTTCGACCCGCAGATTCGCTGGCAGGAGGCCGAGAGCTTTCGCTACGCCGATCGCAACCCGTACGTCGGGCCGCAGGCCGTCGCGGAGGGCGTGTTCCTCCGCATCTCGTCGGATGTCCTCGACTTCGCGGTCGTCCCGGAGCGGATCGCGGATGCCGGCGAGACCGTGCTGGCGGAAGGCCGCTATCGCGGGACGGTGAAGGCCACCGGCCGGACGGTGAACGTGCAGTTCGCGCACGTGTGGCGGTTCCGCGACGGCCGGGTGATCGGCTTCCAGCAGTACACCGACACGAAGCAGTGGGCGGACGCCTTCGGCGCCTGAGACAATGAGGGAGGCCCTCGTGCCGCCGCGGCGGCGCCCGGGAACGGCTATGAAGACGCTCCACTTCTCCGTTGACATACGCGCGAGCCGGAAGACGGTCTGGGAGGTGATGCTCGCGGGCGACTCCTACCGGCTCTGGACGGCAGAATTCGCCGAGGGCTCGTACTTCCAGGGCGCGTGGGAAACGGGTACCCGCATGAGATTTCTCGTGCCGAGCGGCGAGGGCATGGTGGCGGAAGTCGCCGAGCACCGGCCGCAGGAATTCCTGTCGCTCCGCCACATCGGGCTCGTCAAGGACGGTGTGGAGGACACCGAGAGCGAGATGGTGAAGGCCTGGGGGCCGGCGTTCGAGAACTATACGCTCTCGTATGCCGAACTGTCGTCTCACCTCGCCGTCGACATCGACGTCACGCCCGAGTTCGAGGAGTACATGTCCACGGCCTGGCCGAAGGCGCTGGCGAAGCTGAAGCGCCTCTGCGAGGACGGCGCGGCATGATCGGAGGGCCCCAGGCGGGGTCCCGGCGCACATTCAGCGACGCTCTCGCCGTTGGCAGAGAGGAGCGGGGCATGAACCTCGGGACGTTTTCGATCAGTCTGACGGTCAAAGACCTGGAGGCGTCGAGGGCCTTCTACGAGAAGTTCGGGTTCAGCGTCTTCGCGGGGGACGCCGCGAAGAACTGGCTGATCATGAAGAACGGCGATCACGTGATCGGGCTGTTCCAGGGAATGTTCGAAAAGAACATCCTGACGTTCAACCCCGGATGGGACAGCAACGCTCAGAAGCTCGCCTCCTTCACGGACATCCGGGAGCTTCAGCGCCAGTTGAAGGCGCAGGGGGTGCAACTCGTGAACGAGGCGGACGAGAGCTCGACGGGACCGGCCAGTTTGATCGCCGTCGACCCGGACGGGAACCCGATTCTCCTCGATCAGCACGTGTAGCGCGTGCAAGCCTTCGTCGCTCTGCTGCGCGGCGTCAATGTCGGCAAGGCCAATCTTTCCAGGAGACGATGAAGATGGTGCTAACGAAGCCCGAGCTGATTGCGGCCCTGCAGGCCGAAGTCCGGATCCTGCTCCACCTCGCGGGCAAGGTCGATCCCGCGAAACTGGATTACCGCCCCACACCGAAGCAGCGCAGCACAATCGAACTGCTCAAGTACCTCAGCATGATGGGGCCTGCGCTCGTGCAGGCGGCCAAGGCCGGCGCCTTCGATGTGGCCGCGTGGGCGGCTGCGGAGCAGGCCGCCTCCGTGCAGAGCTACGAGCAGGCGCTCGCGGCCATCGCCGCTCAGCCCGGCGCGTACGCATCACTGCTCGACGACGTGTCGGACGACGACCTGCGCGTCGAGATCGATCCCTTTGGCGCCGGGAAGACGTCCCGCGGCGCCTTCCTGGTCACCCAGGTCCTCTGCGGCTGCGCGGCGTACCGGACACAGCTGTTCCTGTACCTCAAAGCGTGCGGGCGCGAAGAGCTCAACACCTGGAATCTCTGGGTGGGCGTCGATGAGCCCGCGGCCGGCTGACCCGCGCGCCGGAACCCGACGCCCGACACGGCGGGAGTACACTGCCCCCCGCCGGTGCGCGGCAGGCACCCGGCGATGCGCGAGGAGGCATCGTGAGCGACGGACGGGAAACCACTCAGCAGCAAGCCGAACCCGGGAATCCCGCGGACTGGTCACGCATCCCCTACATGGACGACCCGGACTACTCGAAACCGCTGCTGGAGATCCCCGCGGATAGCAGGGAGCGGATGCTCGGCCGGCTGCGGTTCCTGTACGGCGAGGAGAAAGCCGGACAGGCTATGCCGGAACTGGAGCGGATCCTGCGGGTGCACCATGCCCACAAGCCCGACGATCTCATCGAGGCGGAACATGGCATCGATCCCGCAGAGCGGTTCACGGAGCGGGACCTGGTCCTCATCACCTACGGCGACATGGTGGAAGGTCCGAAGGACGCGACTCCCATGGCCACGCTTCACCGCTTCGTGTCGGCCATGAACCGGGGGGCGATTAACACCATCCACATCCCCCCCTTCTTTCCCTACTCTTCGGACCGAGGATTCTCGGTCGTGGACTTCACCCGGGTCGACCCGAAACTCGGCACCTGGGAAGACGTTCGGAGGATGGGCCTGGACTACGCCCTGATGTTCGACGGGGTCCTCAACCACTGTTCCTCCAAGAGCCGGATGTTCAGCCACTTCCTGAACGGCAATCCCTACTACCAGGACTACTTCATCTCCTACGATCACCCGGATGAGCTGACCGCCGAACAGCGCCGCAAGATCTTCAGGCCGCGGACCTCGGACATCCTCACGCGGTTCGACACGTACAACGGCCCGAAGTACGTCTGGACGACCTTCTCCGCGGATCAGATCGACCTGAATTTCAGGAGTCCCGCGGTGCTGCTCCGGATCGTCGACGGCCTGCTGCTCTACGCCCGCAACGGGGCCGATATCATCAGGCTGGACGCGGTCACCTACGTCTGGGCCGACCCGGGAACCGAGTGCGTCCACCTGCCGGAGACGCACGAGATCGTCAAGCTTCTGCGGGACGTGATGAACGTGGCGGCGCCGGGAGTCGCCCTGCTGACCGAGACCAACGTCCCGCACGAGGCCAACATCTCGTACTTCGGCAACGGGCACGACGAGGCGCACATGGTGTACAACTTCGCCCTGCCGCCGCTCGTGCTCCACGCCTTGTACAGAGAGGACGCGACCGCCCTCGCCCGGTGGGCGCAGCAGATCCGGAACCCGTCGGACACCGCCACGTTCTTCAACGTCCTGGATACCCACGACGGAATCGGGCTCATGGCGGTGAAGGCCCTCCTCCCCGGGCAGGAGATCGACTTCGTCATCCAGCGGGCCGCGGAGCACGGCGCGCTCGTGTCGTACAAGCTGACCGAGAGCGGGACCGAGGAACCCTATGAGCTGAACACCACCTGGTGGAGCGCGGTCAACGGCGATGGCAGAGGCGAAGACCTGGATCTGCAGATCCGGCGCTATCTCGCATCGCGCAGCATCGCCCTGGTGCTGCAGGGCGTGCCCGGCATCTATGCCCACGGAGCCGTTGGCAGTTCCAGCGACCACGCGCTGGCCCGGATGACGAACCACAAGAGAGACGTGAACCGCGCCACGATCGACGTCGGCCGGGTCGCTGAGGAGGTGAAGAGCCCGGGGTCCAGAGCGGCCCTCCTCGCCAGCCGCTGGCCGGCGCTGAGCCTCACACGCACGCGCGAGCGGGCGTTCCATCCTCACGGCGGCCAGCGCGTCGTGATGACCGCGCCGCAGGTGTTCACCGTCCTGCGAACGTCCCCCGAAGGCGACCGGCACGTGCTCGCCATGACGAATCTGTCGAAGTCGCCGTGCAGCGTGACGGTGCCGCTGTCGGATTTGGGGATAGCGGAGACGCGCTGGCGAGACGCGATCGGCGGACGACGTGTCCTGGCGGAGGGGGGAGCGCTGCGGGTCGCCCTGCAGCCGTATGATGTGGTCTGGCTGCAGCCGGGCAGCCAGATCCCGGCAGGCGTCGTCGATCGTTGACGGCTGCACGGCTGCCAGACTGTCGGCGCGCAGCCTGGCTACCGGAGCTCCCGCCATCGGAAGAACAGGTCATGGCCGGACAGGGTGCCTCGATCGGCCCGGACTGGCGGAACAGCGCGAGGCGGTGTACGTTATCCGGGAGTCCCCCGCCAGGAGGAAGCATGTTCAGACACCACGTCCTCACCGTAGTGCTCGTCGCGCTGCTCGCCGTTCCGATGAGCGCCCTGGCCCAGGCGCCGTCCGACGAGGACGCCATCAAGGCCCTCGTGCAGACGGCCTACGTCGATGGCCTGCAGAACCTGGGCGACTTGGAGAAGACCAAGGCAGGCTTCCACGCCGACTTCGTTTTGCTCGGCCTGAGGGACGGCGCCCTTACGCGCCTCCCCATCGCCGAGTGGATCGCCTCGGCCGGGAAGCGGAAGGCCGACGGGGCGAAGCCGCCCCTGACAACCTGCAAGTTCCTGACCGTCGACGTGACGGGTTCGGCCGCGTCGGTGAAGCTGGAGTTGCACCAGAACGACAAGCGGATCTTCACCGACTACCTGTCGCTGTACAAGTTCCCCGACGGCTGGAAGATCGTCGGCAAGATCTACTACCGGCACTGAGCCGGGGCCCCGCGCTATTCGGCTTGCCTCAGCCCTGTTTTCCGTTGTGTGAAGGAGGGCTGAGCGGAGTGGCGGGCGACGGACCGACCCGGCTGCGGATGTCGGCAAGGACGGCGTCCAGGTCGAGTTCCAGCGACCGTTCGGGAGCGTAGCCAAAAGCCCGGCGGGCCGCCTGGATGTCGGCCACCGAGAAGCGGAGCTCGCCCGCCCGCTCCTCCTCGTAGCGTACCGCGGCGCCGGGTGCGACCCGTTCGACGAGCAGCCGGGCCAGTGCGTTGAGCGACGTGCCGCGTCCGCTGCCGAGGTTGAACGTGCCGGCGGCGCGTCCCAGCGAACCGAGCACCCCCGCCGCGATGTCATCCACGTGGACGAAATCCCGCTGCTGGCCGCCGTCGCCGAAAATCACCGGCGCCTCTCCCGTCAGCAGGCGGGTCACGAAGATGGTAATGACGCCGACGTAGGGCGTGTAGGTCTGTCCGGGCCCGAACGTATTGAAGAACCGGAGCAGGGTGACCGGCACGCCGCGATGGCCCAGCATCTGCCGGCACACCTGTTCTGCCGCGAGCTTGCTGACGCCGTACGGCGAGAGCGGCAGTGTCGGATGGGCCTCGCCGATCGGATCCGGAGAGGGGGCATCCGCATAGACCGCCATGGATGATGCGAGCGTGAACCACCGCACCCGCTCGGGATCGAGGGTCCGGACGATGTTGGCGGTGCCCATCAGGTTGGTGTCCAGGTCGTCGTAGAACCGCTCGAAGCTTCCGCGAATCGTGACCTGGGCCGCGAGGTGGATAATGGCGTCCACGCCGCCGAGCGCCTGCGCCACCGCGTCGGGATCTCGCACATCGCCAACCACCAGATCAGCGGCGGGCGGCACCGCGGCGGCGGTCCCGACCGAAAGGTTGTCCAGCACCGTGACGAACAAGCCCCTGGCGAGGCACGCGCGGGTCACGTGCGATCCGATGAAACCGGCGCCGCCGGTGACGAGAACCCGGGCAGGGGTCATCGCGGCTCTTCGGCGGCGATGCCCGGGCAGTAGACGGAGTGTTCGCCGTTCATCACGACGGAGTCGAGATCGACTGACGAGTCGACCACGACGTTGGGCAGGATGACGGCGTTCGAAATCCGGATCGGGTGCAGGATGACGACGCCGGCGCCGATCACGCTGCGCTCGATCACGGTGCCCGGGGGCATCGTCACCCCCTCGGCCACCAGCCGGTCGAGATGGCGGCGAGACAGTTCGAGCAGGTTGATCGCGAGCAGATCCTCCGCCTTCGTCAGGTTCAGGTCACGCTCGACGATGGGCCAGTGGCGTACGCGGTAGCCGTCGGCAATCAAGATCTGGATGCTGTCAGTAAGCTCGTACTCGTCGCGCATGGCCGTGCGGGGCGTGCGGCGAATGGCATCGAAGATGTGGAGGTCGAAGACGTACAGGCCGCACCCTTTCAAATGGCTGGCCACGTACCGGGGTTTCTCGATCACCCGATGCACGGTCCCCTCGTCGTCCGCCAGGATGACGAAATTGCGGCGCACCATGGCGGGATCGGGCTCGTGCAGGCTGACCAGACTCGCGTTGGCGCGACCCGACACGACCTCGTCGATGACGGGCTGCAGCGGCGCGTTCAGGTGGAAGTAAATGTCGCCCAGTATCAGCAGGAACGGTCCGGACAGGTGCGGCTCCAGCGCGCCGACGGCGTGCGCCAGGCCGAGCGTGCTCTCCTGCTCGTGGAACGTGATGCGGACACCGAATCGCGCGCCGTCACCGAGCGCGCCGACCACCTGGTAGCCGAGATGGCCGACCACGATGTGCAGGCGGGCGATGCCGCAATCGCGCATCGTTTCGATCTGGTGGACGAGCAGCGGCCGGTTGAGGATCGGCAGGACCGGTTTCGGTGTCCGGTCGGAGAACGGATACATCCGGGCGCCCTTGCCGGCGGCCAGGATCACCCCGCACACGTCGCCGGACGGCTCAGGCATGCGCCTCTCCCGTGAAGCGGCAACGCACGAGTTCCCGCATCACACGAACCGCGTCGAACGCCCTGATCTTCTTGCCCTCTTCGAAGGTCCGCCCGGAGAATCGGACGGGCACCTCGGCGAACCGCACGCCCCGCTGGGCCAGCCGCGCGGTGAACTCGGCTTCGAAATCGAAACCGTTGGCGCGGATCCTCAGGCCTCGGATGAGCGGCGCGCGATACATCTTGTAGCAGGTCATCAGGTCCGTGAGCGCCACGCCGTAGAGCGCCCGGCACACGGCCGTCATCGTGACGTTGCCCATCCGGTTGGCCCAGCGCATCCCCTGGATCGTCCCCTTGAACCGGCTGCCATAGACCACGTCGGCGTCGCCGGCGAGAATCGGGGCGACCAGGCGGCCGTAATCGTTCGGATCATATTCGAGATCGGCGTCCTGGTGGACGATGATGTCGCCCGTCGCGAGTGTCCACAGGTGCTTCAGCACGCCGCCACGCCCCACGTTCGTGTCCATGAAGACGACCTTCAGGCCGGGCAGGTCGAGGCGGCGGAGGATGTCGCGGGTTCCGTCGGTCGATCCGTCGTCGCACGCCAGGATCTCGAGTCGCACACCGGCCTCCACGGCGGCCACGGCGCGCAGGAGCGGTTCGATGGTCGCGCGCTCGTTATAGATGGGGACGAGGACGCTCAGCAGCGGTAGCATCATCCATGATGCTAACCCTTCCGTTCACCTGATTCAGGAATTAATATGAGATTACCAACTTCGATACTGGGCAT
>JAWOGY010000105.1:0-10918 GCA_046496425.1 Vicinamibacterales bacterium | reverse complement strand
CCGCCGTGGTGCGTGCCACGGGCGCAGTGCTCAGCGCCGCGGTCAACAACGCAGGCAGAGGATTTCACGCGTTGGCAGCCGGCTCGGTTGCGCTGGCCGGGACGGCCTCGACGGCGGCCCTCACCGTCGTGCGAACCGGCGGGGGCGCCGTAGTCGCCTTCACGCGCGGGATCGCGGCCGGTCTCGGCGCGCTCGGCCGCATGGGCTCGAGAGCGGCGGTTGTCACCGTGAGATCGGCAGGCGCAGCGTCGGTGCACGCCGGCCGGACCGTTGGCCGCGCGGCCGCGGCCGCTGCATCGGGCGCCTCCGCCGCAGCAGGACTGCTCGGTCAGGTGGCCGTGCTGACCGGCAAGGGCATGGGCCGTGTCGTTGGACGCACCGTCTCGGCAGCATCTGCGGCCGGAGAACTGCTGGGCCGGGGCGCTGCGCTGACCGGCAGCGGCATCAGACGCACGGCCGGAGGAACTGCGTCGGCCGCGGCTGCATGCGGAGCGCTGACGGGCCGAGGGTTTGTGCTGGCCGCCACGGGCATCGGGCGGGCAGCGGTCACGATTCCACGGAAGCTGTACTTCATTGCCAGCGACGTCGCCGACCGGGTGCCGAAGCCCCTGTTCCGCCCGTGGTACCTGGCCGCCGCCCTCGTCGTCATCGTCGCGGTCGCGGGCGTGCCGTATGCCAGGGCATGGTTGTTCACCGAGATGCCGGCTGGGAGCCGGTCTCCAGCCCCGGAGGCAGAGGTCCCCGTCGAGCGGCCAACGCTCGCGAGGGCCGCCGGCGCCGACCTCAAGGGCATGGGTTCGATTAGCGTGACAACGGACCCGGCGGGCGCGGAGGTGCGCATCGACGGCGTGTTGCACGGAAGAGCACCGTTGACGGTCGAGAACGTCGCCGAAGGCACGCACACGATTCTCGTCCGCGACGGGTCAGGATCGGTCCGGCAGACCGTACGCGTCCGGGAGGACGAAACCTTCGACGCCACGATCCCGCTCGGGCCCGGGTGGCTGGCCGTCTTCGCCCCGGTGAAACTGGAGATCCTCGAGAACGGACATTCCATCGGATCGACCGAGCGGGGCCGGATCCTGACGCCGCCAGGGCCGCACACCATCGAGGTGGTCAGCGAGGCGATGGGATTCCGGGAAACCCGGCAGGTGGAGATCAAACCGGGCCGTGTGGCGGCGCTGACCATCGCGATGCCGCCGGCAACGCTCGAGATCGCGGCGCCGGCTGATGCGGAGATTCTGGTCGATGGCGAGCACGTCGGGACGGCGCCTCTCGGCCCGATCCAGGTGGCCGTCGGGACGCGCGAGATCGTGATGCGCCATCCCGCGCTCGGCGAGCGGCGGCAGACCGTCTCGGTGACCTACCTCTCTCCCGCGCGCGTGGTCTTCGAATAACGCGGAGTCTTGGCCTGCCGGCGCGATCGGGCCCCTGCACGCCGGCGGCGTCAGGCGATGCGAAGGACCTTCGCCCCGCGAACGGACCTTGACTTGAGATCGCGCAGCGCCTGGTTGGCTTCCTCGAGCGGGTACTCCTGCACCTCCGGCCGCAGTCCCATCGCGGCGGCAGCGTGCAGGAACTCCGTGACGTCGCGCCGGGTGATGTTCGCGACGCTTTTCACTTCCTTCTCCATCCAGAGTTGCGCCGGGTAGTCGAGCTCGGTGAGGGCGTCGCGGTCGGCGTGTTCCTTGCGGATGGCGTTGATGACAAGGCGGCCGCCCGGCGCGAGGTGCCGCAGGGCTTCCACGACCGGCCGCCACGCGGGCGTCGTGTCGATGATGGCGTCCAGCGGCGCCGGCGGCGCGTCGGTGGTGCCGCCGGCCCACACGGCGCCAAGTTCCCGGGCAAACTCCCGCTCGGGCTCGCTCCTGGCGAAGACGAAGACCTCGGCGTCCGGGTCGCGATGCCGCACGAGCTTGAGGACGAGGTGGGCCGAGGCGCCGAACCCCGTCAGCCCGAGCCGTCCTCCGTTCGGCAGGTTCGCCAGGCGGAGCGACCGGTAGCCGATCGCGCCGGCGCAGAGCAGCGGCGCCGCCTCGGCGTCGGTCATCGGGCTCTCGGGTATCGGGTAGGCAAACTCCTGGCGGACCACCATCAACTCGGCATACCCGCCGTTGGCGTCGCGGCCCGTGGCCCGGAAATCGGGGCAGAGGTTCTCCTGCCCCCGGCGGCAGTACTCGCATCGCCCGCACGCCGAGTAGATCCAGCCGACCCCGACCCGGGCGCCTGGCTTCAGCGCGGTCGGCCTTGGCCCGCATTGCACGACGCGGCCGACAATCTGATGGCCGGGGATGATCGGGAGCGAAGGCGGAGGCGTGCGGCCCTCGATTTCGTCCAGCTCGGTATGGCACACGCCGCAGACCGACACGCGGATCAACACTTCTCCGGGCCCCGGAATCGGATCGGGCACGTTGGCGAGCTCGAGAGGCGCGGGAAACGAAGCCAGGTCACCGAGTCGGCGGAGGAGGAGCGCATTCATGGCCGGTCCACCATCGGGCGCATCGTACCACGGCAGGCCCGCCGCCGGCGCGCGGGAGCCGCGGATTCCGCCCTGACGTGCGGCAGGGCTAGAAGGGCAGGCGCCACTGGTCCGACAGGTCGACCAGCGCCTGCGAGGTGGCCAGCGGTTCGACCTGGCCGGCCGGCGCATAGTGCCGGCGTGCGCGATCGAGTTCTTCGCTGATCTCCCGCGCCAGGCCCGCGGGCTCCACGACTCGGACCCGGTGGCCGAACTGCAGCACGAAGCTGTGCAGCCACACGTCGTTGCACACGTCGAGTTCCAGCAGAAGTGAACCATCCGGCCGGGGCACCGTTCGCTGGCTCTTGTGGTACTGGCGTTCCGCGACGATGGGCGCGAGCTCGCGCGCCACGTGGATCACGACGTGCACGGTGGGGCCGTCGTTCGGCCCGAGAGACCGCGAGAACGTATCTTCCGACCAGGCCGGGTCGGCCTCGAAGCGCTCCTCCAGCACCGTGACGCGCCGGATGCGCTGGGCGGCGAAGGTCAGCACCTGGTCGCGTGCCGGCACCCACGCCCGCAGGTACATCGCGCCGTGCGTGTAGACGAACCGGAGGGGAAAGACGAGGTACTCGGACTTCCGCTCGTGTGAGAGCGAGAAGTAGAGCATCCGGGCCTGGCGCCGCTCGACCGACGCGTCCACGAGCTGTTCGATCATGCGGTTGTGCGCCGCCGAGAGGGCCACCTTCCCGCCGGTTGGCCTGGCGGACATCACCGACGGCAGGCAGTCGAGGTACGCCTTCATCGCCGGCTTGATTTCCCGCTCGAACTTGCCGAACGCGTCGCCGAGCGCGGCCTGGAACGGGATGCCCGTGAGCGATTCGACGAGGCGCCGGCTGAGATAGAGCGCGCACAGCTCGGACAGCGAGAACCCGAGCTGGGTGAGGTGCCTGAACGGGTGCGCGTCGAGTTTCCAGCAGGTGTGGTGGTCCCGCGTTTCGTCGATGAGCGGAAACCCGGCCTCCTGCAGGGCGATGAGGTCCCGGTAGATCGTCCGCTTCGACACGCCCGCGGCCTCTGTCAGGTCCTGCACCGTGAGGCCGTAGTGCGCGGCCTCGATCGATCGCAGCATGTTCCACTGGCGGATCACCTCGGCGTTTCGCGGCACGGCGCTCCCTCCTTGCGGGCTGTTTGTAGCAGAGCAGGGACCGTCGCGCAAGGCGCCCGAGCGGCTACGTCGGGGCGGGGGGCTGGGCGCCGAGGTGGGCGGCGACGTGGGCGCCCAGCCGGTTGCCGGCCGTCAAGGCGGTCTCTACGTCCCGGCTGGACAGCCACTCCACGATGAAGGCCGCGTCGAACGCGTCGCCGGCGCCCGTCGTGTCGACAACCTGCACGGGATTTGCCGGGACGTGCCATGCTGCGCCGCTCGCGTACGCGGAAGCGCCGCGGGGCCCCTGCTTCACGACCGCCAGTGCCGCGTACGCCTCGAGCGCCGCCAGCGGGCGTCCCTCGCAGAGCGCGCCGGCCTCGGCGTCGTTCGCGAGCAGCACGTCGACCGGCCCGACGCTCTCCATCAGGCGGCCGGCGCCGAATGCCTCGATCAACGCGAACGACGAAGGGTCGAACAGCACCGGGATGCGCCGCCTCCGCGCGTCGGCGAGCAGGGCCGCCAGGAATGCGGTGGATCGCGCGAGGAAGATGTCGTAGCCGTTGAAGAACACCGCGTCGGCGGCGTCGAGCAGCGTCGGCGGCGCGTCCCCCTCTTCGAACCTCAGCACCTTGGTGTGATCGATCACGAACGAATGCTCGCCGTCGGCCGCGACGAGAATGCCGACGCGAGTGGACACGCCGCCGGGTACCGTGATCACGTGGCGGCCGACACCCTCGCTCCGAAGATGCGCGTGCATCAGGGTGCCGAGCGTGTCGTCGCCGATCTTGCCCACCAGCGTGACATCGGCGCCGAGGCGCCTGGCCCACACGGCCACGTTCGCGGCCGCGCCGCCGGGCATGACGTCCACGGTGCCCACGACGTCGGATCCGCGCACCAGATCGCCCTCGGGACGGATGAAGATGTCCCAGGCCACGTCGCCGATGACGAGCAGGCGGAGAGCCACGGCGCGCTCGCGCGTCGAGCCGGACCTACTGGACCAGGCGGGCCTTGAGCGTCATCGGCACCGCCGAGAGCGCCTTCGACACGGGGCAGCCGGCCTTGGCCTTCTCGGCGTGCTCGAGGAAGACGGCCTCGGTGCAGCCGGGCACGTTCGCCTCGCTCTCGAGCTCGATGAGCGTGATGGCGGGGCCGTCGCCCATGTGCACCTTCGCCGACGTGCGAATCTCGACGGGCGGGAACCCGCTCTTCGAGAGCAACGCGGAGAGGAACATCGAGAAGCAACCGGCATGGGCCGCGCCGATCATCTCCTCGGGATTCGTGCCCGGGCCGGTTTCAAAGCGCGACGCCTTCGTGAAAGGCCCTTCATAGGCGCCTTTCTCGAGCTTCATCGTGCCGCTGCCCTCGACGAGATTGCCCTTCCAGACCGCGCTCGCGTTGCTGATCGCCATGATGAATCCTCTCCTTGGTCCAGCCCAGCATACCACCCGGGCCTAATCGGGTGGACGCTCGGGCGCCGGGACGAAGGCGTAAAAATCCTGCTGGAACCTTCGTGAGTACTGGTCGAGCAGTTCGCGCACGCGGGCCTCGTCCGGCGAGGCGACAATCAGCCCGGCGTGGTTGGCCTTCTTGACCCGGTACACGATCTCGGGGTCGGTGTACGCGGAGAGATCGGGCCACTTCTGCTTCGCCAGTGTCAGGACGAGTCCCGCGCAGCGCTCCGCCGCCTGCGGCACCCGGTAGGTGCCGTCTTCGCCCGCGATTTCCAGCCTGGCCCACTCGCGCCAGAGGTTGACTCCGCTCTCGGCCTCGACCAGGTCGACGATGAAGGCGCCGCCGACCCGCGCCGAGGTCTCCAGGAAGAGGAACCGGCCGTCGGCAGCGCTCCGGATGAACTCCGTGTGGGTGACGCCCCGCACGATGCCGAACGTCGCGAGGACATCGCGATTGATGCGCTCGAGCGCGGCCCACGCCGGGTCGTGCTTCGGCACGGACGTCGTCGTGAAGATCCCGCCGCCGTGCGCCACCTGGAACGGGGGCTGGCCGTACTGGTGCATCGCCTGGAACACCAACGCCTTGTCCCAGACGATGGCGTCGACGTGGAAGACGTCGCCCGCGACGAACCGTTCGAGGACGTAAAACGAACGCCGGTCACCCACCTCGTCCAGGGCGGGCCAGAGGTCCTCGGCCCGCTCGATCTTCTTCATGCCGATGGCGGCGGCCTGCGATCGGGGCTTCAGGATCCACGGCAGGGGCGTCGCCTCCGCGAACGCGGCGATCTGGCCGTCGTTCACCGTGTGCACGAAGTCGGGGACGAGGATGCCGAAGTTGCGCGCCTTCATCCGCTCGGCGAGCTTGTCGCGGAAGTAGCGGGCGGTGGTTTCGCCCATGCCCGGCACCCGCAGGTGTTCGCGCAGGAGCGCGGCGGTCTCGACGTCGAAGTCGTCGAGGGCGACGATGCGGTCGATGCGATGCGTGCGGCCGACATGGCTGACACCCTTCAGCAGGTCCTCGCGACTGATGTCGCGCGACATGAAGAAGATCTCGTCGATGGCCTCCCGGGGCCAGTCGGCGTCGCGGAGCGTGTCGGTGGTCAGCAGCAGCACCCGGCAGCCCTGGCGCCTGCACTCCTTGAGGAACTCCTGGCCCTTCTCGTAGGTGGCGACGCACAGCACTGTCAGCGGACCTGTCTGGGACACGGCGCACTCCTCGACGTGATGGCAGGCAACAGCTTACATCAGGCCCGGCCTGCCGGTAGCCGGCACGCGGCGGCCGCGCAGGCAGCCGCGGGACTTGGCCCCTGCGCCGAAGCCCGATAGGATGAAGGGTCGGGGCTCTCGGAGCGCGCGCGTATGTATGACAACGGGGCGGGAACGCCCGCCAGGGGACAGGTGGTGGGCAACGTCCGGGTGCTGCCGGAGGTGGCGAGCCCGGAACTCGGGAACACCCGGGACATCCACGTGTACCTGCCGCCGTCGTACCAGTCGAGCGGCCGGCACTACCCGGTCATCTACATGCAGGACGGGCAGAACCTGTTCGATCCCACGACGTCGTTCTCCGGCGAGTGGCGGGTCGACGACACGCTCGAGAATCTCGGTCCCGACGGTGTCGAGGCGATTGTGGTCGGCGTGCCGAACATGGGGAAGCACCGGGTCGACGAGTACAGCCCGTTCTCTGACCCGGTGAATGGGGGAGGGCGCGGCGACGCCTACCTCGATTTCATGGTCAGGACGCTGAAGCCCGAGATCGACCGGCGGTTCCGCACCCGTCATGAGCGGACACACACGGGCATCATGGGGTCGTCGATGGGCGGCCTCATCAGCCTCTACGCGTTCTTCCGCGAGCCGCTGGTGTTCGGCTTCGCGGGAGTCATGAGTCCCGCGCTGTGGTTCGCGGGCGGGGCGATTTTCGACTACGTGACGTCATACCGGATCTGGTCCGGCAGGATCTACGTAGATGTGGGCACCGGGGAGGGCCGGCCCACCGTGCGCAACGCGCGGCTGATGGCGCGGGCGCTGCGGCGCTCGGCGTCGCGTCCGCGCCGGGACGTCATGTACGTCGAAGGGCGCGGCGCCGCGCACAACGAATCGGCCTGGGCCGACCGTTTCGAACGCGCGGTGCGGTTCCTGCTGCCGCGCGCGCCCGCCGATCTGCACTGGTAGCTCCTGCTATTTCTTCGAGGTCGGCTTCGGCGGTTCGAAGTGCCGTTCGTACCACGCGATCGACCGATCGATCGCGTCGATGACGTGCCGCGGCTCGCGCAGGCCGTGGCCCTCGCGCGGATACCGGACCATCACCGCCTCGACGCCCACGTCCTTCAACGCGACGTACCACTGCTCGGCCTCGGAGACGGGCACGTCGCTGTCGTTCTCGCCGTGGAGGAGGAGCGCCGGCGTCTTCACCCTCGCCACGTACCGCAGCGGGGACCGTTCCCAGAGCGTGTCCATCATGCCTGCTTCGTGGGGGTACGCGCCGAACTCCACCGCAAGGTAGTCGTGGTAGAACGCCGTGTAGTTGAAGCTCACGAGGTTCGCGATGCCAGCCGTGGGGATCGCGGCCTTGAAGCGGTCGGTGCGGGTGACGAGCCAGTTGGTGAGCTGGCCGCCGTAGCTGCCGCCCTCGATGCCCATCCGCCCGGCGTCGAGCCACGGGTGGCGCGCCAGCGCGGCGTCGACGCCGGCCAGCACGTCCTGGGCCTCCCGGCCGTTCTGGTCCTTCGCGATGGCGTCGGCGAACGCCTGGCCGTAGCCGGTTGACCCGCGGTAGTTCACCATCAGCGTCGCCCAGCCCTTCGAGGCGTAGACCTGCGCCTTGAAGTTGAAGGCCGGGCCCTGCTGGCCGTGCGGCCCACCGTGAACGGCCACGATCAGGGGATGGCGCGTGCCCTCGGAGCGGTTTTCGGGAAGCGTCAGGAAGCCTTCGATCTCGAGTCCATCGGGGCCCTTGAAGGCCAGCGTCTCCACCTGCGCGACCGGCCGCTTCGCGAGCAGCTCGCGGTTAAGATCGGTCACCCGGCGGAGTGCCGCCGCGCCGGGCTCGCGGATGAACAGCTCGGCGGGGCCGCCAGGGGTGCTCATCGCGAAGGCCACGGTGCCGTCCCTGGCGACGGACCACGAACCGACCGCGCCGCGTTCGCCGGCCGGAGGCGCAACGATCTCGGCCGCGCCTCCGGCAGCCGGCAGGCGGTAGAGACGCACGTCGCCGCGCTCCTGCACGGTGCAATACACCCATACCCCGTCGGCCGACCACTGGGGCGGGCCCTGGCGGTTGTCGATGACGGCGCCAATCTCCCGGCGCGCCGTGCCGTCGGCCTTCATCACCCACACCCGGGTATCCTCCATCGTGGTTTCCGAAGAGGTGAGGGGGCGCGTGGTGGCCAGCATCGCGATGGCCGAGCCGTCAGGGGACCACACCGGGTGATACTCGGCGCCTTTCGTGCCGGTAAGCCGTCGCACGCTCGCGCGGGCGATGCTGACCGCGAAGACGTCGTAGTTGAACACCCGGTCCGGGTCGGCTTCCCGGTTCGACACGAACAGCACCTCGTCGCCCTTCGGAGACCAGTCGAGGGAGTGGTTGTAGTAGGTGTCATTGGTCAGCGGCCGCGGATCGTGACTCACCAGGTCGACCATCTCGATCTGCAGCCGCCGGTTGTCGTTGAAGCGGGTCAGCCCTTCCGCCGCGCCCGGCTTGAACAGATAGCGCGTGATGACCATCGGATCGCCGTCCGCATCGGCGCCTTCGGGCCCTGGCACCCCGTTGGCGATCGCGAGGCGGGAACTGCCCGGCGACCACGTGAGGACGCTGCCTGCCGAGGGCAGCGGGTGGTTCGTGCTCCGGACGCGCGCCAAAGCCAGCGCGGGCGAGCCGTCCAGGCGCTGCACCATCAGGCCCGACTCGTCGTCGACTCTCCCGGTGAACGCCAGCGACTGGCCATCGGGCGACCAGCGCACGTTCGTGCCCGAGTCGCGATCGCCGCCCAGGCGAACCGACGTGCCTGCGGCGCGATCCCAGATCCAGATCTGAGACGAGGGCCGGCCAGTACGGCCGTTCGACTGGACCGTGTATGCGATGCGCGTTCCATCGGGAGAGATGCGCGCTTCCGCGACGGATCTGACGCCGAGCAGGTCGGCGCCGGCCCACGGCTGCAGCGACTGCGCCCGCCCGGCCGGCCCGGGCATCAAAGCCGCCGCCATCGCGGCCGCGGACCAGAACCAGAGCTGTCTGACAGGCTGTCGCTTCATGCACCATCCTCCGCGTGCTTCTGACTGGCGCCAACCGGTTCGCGAAGCCGCCGGATGAATGATGCGGCTGCCTCCAGCACGTCGCGCGGCTTCTCCCGGTGCGGAATGTGTCCGCACTCGTCGAGGACCAGCGTCGTCGTGGGCCCGGCGACATGGGTCACGATGGCGTCCACCTGGTCGAGCGTCCCGAAGTCATCGTCGCGTCCCTGGATGACCAGGACGGGGCAGCGGACCGCGCGCAGGCGTTCGCGAATGTCCCAGTTCCGCAGTTCCGGCCTCAGCCAGTTCCCGGTCCATCCGAGGACCGTGTCCTCGACGTGCTCGCCGTGTTGCCGGTGGAGGCGGGCGCGCAAGTCGCCATGGAGGAACCTGTCGCGGGCGCGGGTGATTCCCTCGATGCCGATGTCTTCGAGCATTACGTGCGCGGCCTCCGAGATGACGCCCCGCACGCCGCCGGGAACGGCGGCGGCGTACATCAGCGCGATTGTCGCGCCATCGCTGTGACCGAAGAGCACCGGCCGCATGATGCCCGCCGTCGCAAGCAACTCCGGGAGGGCGACCGCCGCCTCGTCTTCGAGAAAGTCCGCAGGCCAGGGCCGCGGCCTCGCCTCGGAGCGGCCGTAGCCCCAGCGGCTGTATACGAGGAACCCGCATCCGCTGAGCGACGCGAGCCGCGTGGGAAAGTCCTTCCATTGCCTGGTGCTGCCGAGGCCCTCGTGCAGGAAGACGATTGTTGGTCCGCAGGGATCCTGCGGCGGGTGGTGCACGACCTCGAGCCTGTGCCCGGCGACATGAACCTCACGCATCGGGGCGACTATCCTGCCTGCGCCGCTCGGCCGCCTGCGAGGCCTTGAGGTACCTGGACGGCAGGTCCCCGGCGACGTGCGGCGCGATAAAGGCGGAGGCCGCGACCAGGCCGCGCAGGCTCACGCCGGTCTCGGCGCCGAGGCCGTCGAGCATGTACACGAGATCCTCGGTGGCCAGGTTGCCGCTCGCGCCGGGCGCGTACGGACACCCGCCCAGTCCGCCGCAGGATGCGTCGAACGTGGACACTCCGGCCTGTAGCGCCGCCAGCACGTTCGCCAGCGCGGTGCCGCGGCTGTCGTGGAAGTGCATCGCCACCCGGTCGAGCGGGACGCGAGCCTCGACCGCCTCCAGCACCCGCCACACCTGGCCGGGGTGGGCGACGCCGATCGTGTCGCTGACGGCGACTTCGAACACGCCCATCTGCAGCAACTCGTCCGTCAGCTCAGCCACGCGGAATGCGGGGACGTCGCCTTCGTAGGGGCATCCGAACGCCGTGGAGAGGTAGCCCCGCACCCTGACGCCCGCAGCCCCCGCCTCTCGAATCACGCCGCCGAAGCGCGCGAACGCCTCGGCGATGCCATGGTTGATGTTCTGGAGGCTGAACGCCTCCGATGCCGCGCCGAACACGGAGACCTCGCGAAGGCCCGCGCCGATGGCGCGGGCAAGGCCGCGCAGGTTGGGCACGAGCGCCGTGTAGCGCGTTCCCGGGCGCATCGTGATGCCGCGGACGACGGCCTCGCTGTCGGCCATTGCGGGCACCCGCCGGGGATGGACGAACGCCCCGACTTCGACCACCGGCACGCCGGC
>JAWOGY010000078.1:0-13431 GCA_046496425.1 Vicinamibacterales bacterium | reverse complement strand
GACAGCCCCTGGATGCGGCTCTTCCGCAACGCGCGGGTGTTCGTCGGCTAGCTCGCGTCGGTCCTGGCCGGCGCCAGGTACCACTGATCCTTCGGCACGACCTTCGGGATCTCGGGATCGCCTTCGTACGCAGGCGTCATGATCTGGACGCCGTACTCATTGAACACGTCCAGGATGTGCCGGTGGAGCTCGGTGTAGGTCCGCCGCATCCCCAGCGGTTCGCTGCAGTAGACGTTGAGTTCGTACGTGACGCAGAAGTCCCCCAACTGCAGGTGGAAGACGAACGGCGGCGGGTCGGTCATCAGGCCCGGCGTCCGGCGCGCCGCCTCGAGCAGCATCGCTTCGACCTGCCGCCAGGGCGTCTCGTAGCCGATGCCGACCGTCGTGTGCAGAATCAGGCCGTCCGACTTCGCCAGCGAGCTGAAGTTGGTCACCGACGCGTTTAGAATCTGGGAGTTGGGAACGACGACTTCCTCGTTCTTGGTCGTCCGCACGTGTGTCACCTGGAGACGGACCGACGACACGACGCCCATCACCTCTCCGATGCGCACCACGTCGCCAAGCTTGAACGCCCGGCGGTAGGTCATGCTGTAGCCGGCAATCATGTTGGCGATGAACGACGAGGACCCGAGTGAGAACACGATGCCGAGGAAGAGCGACACGCCCTTGAACGCCTCCGATCCGGACCCCGGGATGTACGGGTAGCCGACGACGATGGCGAAGGCGATGACCATCGGGCGCAGGAGCTTGTAGGTCGGCGTGGCCCATTCCCGGTCGAAGTTCGGCAGATGGATCCGGCTCTGCTCCACGGCCTCGAAGAACCGGCGAATCACGCGCAGGATGATCCGCACGACTACTACCAGGATCGCCAGAAAGATCAGGTCGGGAATCTTGGTGACGAACGACGCCCACATCGTGGCCAGCGGCCCAACCACGTATCCCGTGACACTCCGTGCCGCCGGCCGGGTGTACGGAAAGAGCCCGAAGACGTATTGCACGTAGGCCAGCGCCAGAACCACGATGACAACCGAACGAACGAAGCGGAGCGCGGCGTCCAGAAAGCCCCAGACCCTTTCCACGCTGACGACTTCCTGCGACCTGGCGGCAAGGGCATCGATTCTGTGGCGGTACCGGCTGTCGAGCATCGCGTCCAGTCCCCGCCGGAGCCAGATGACCGCCACCACGAGCACGACGAAGACGAGCGTCGCGACAGCCGCGGCGGCGGCCGCTCGCTCAAGCGCGGGTGCGCCTCGTTCCGTGCGGTACGCGACGATGGCCGCCCGAATCCGGTCGCGGAACAGGTTACCGAGCACCTTCCGGTCCATGCCCTCGACCGCCGCGTCCGCGTCAAAGACGCCCATTACGAGCAGGCGGTCGGCCATGATTTGCGTGGCGACCTCCGTCTCCTCGACGCGCAGGGTTTCGGGCTTGAACGCGCCGTCGGCGGCCAGGGCGCGGATCCGGCCCGCGATGGCGGCGGCGCGCTGCTCCGAGGGATACGACGAGACGCCCCGCACGCGAAGTATGGCGACGCCATCGATCATCACCGGCGCGGTCGGAACCTGCAGCTCGAGCTGCGCAAGGTCGGCCGCGACCTGCGGCGGCACCTTCTCCTGCGCCCGTGCCGGTCCAGGCAGGAGGCTCAGGAGGATGAAGGCGGCAACACGGGTGCGGACATGGAAACAGCCGCCGGTCATACGATATCCCTTTCAGAAGCGAGGTTCCGGCCCGCACCGCGGCGCGCAGCCGTCAGGGCCGCGACGAACAGGCCGCCGATGACGGCGAACGCCACCACACCGCCCAACTCCAGCCAGTCGGCGATGGTCGCCGGGTGTGCCAGGCGCCACAGGGCGGCCCACAAGTCGAACCCCGCGCCCTTCGTCTCCCGCATCGTCTTGACGGCAAAGAGCCCGGCGTCGAGCACGAATGCCGCCGCGCCCACGAGCACGCCCCCCAGCACGCCGCGAGCGGCGATCTGCGCGAACCCGAGGGGCGGCCGAGGCGAGACCTCCTCGATCGTGAAGACGGGCTCCCGCACGCCGAGCGGCACGAATCTCGCGAGCATCACGAGCCCGGGAATTCCTATCACGAGCGTCGACAGGAAGAATGCCGACCAGCCCATGGCGTCCACCGCCACGCCGGCGATCGGCCCGGCGAGCAGCCTCGGCAGCGCGAAGAGGCTCGTGAACAGCGCGTACTGCGTGGCCGAGAACCGCTTCTGCGTCATGCGCAGCAGCAGCACCGAGAACGCCCCCGTCCCGAGACCCGCCGTCAGCAATTCGAACCCCGCCGCGCCATACATCAGCGGGAGCACAGGGCTCCCGGCGAGCGACACGAAGTAGTACCCGAGGTTCGAGAAGATCTGCAGGAACCCGAACACCCAGAGCGAGTGTCCCAGACCGATGAGCGTCGTGATCCACCCGCCGACGAGCGCCCCGACAATCGTCGCGGCGAGGCCCACCGTGGCGAGCGCGATCCCGCGATGGTCCGCGTTGTACCCCATGTCGATCAGAAACGGCCGGGTCAGCGCCTGGGTGAGCTGGTCCGCGAACTTGTAGAGAAAGACGAACGCCAGGATCTCCAGCGCGCGATGCCTGGCCAGGAAGCCGAGGAATGGCAGCCAGACGGCGTCTCGGAGCGTCGCGGGCGCGAGCGACGACTCCTCCGGCTCCGGCGCCTTCCAGGTGATGAGAATCATCGGCAGGTACAGGAGCGCCAGGATGAGGTTCACCACCGGCCAGCCAAGACGCCCGGCCAACGTGATTGCCGCCCCGCCGGAAACGACCAGCGCGGCGCGGTAGAGCGCGATGCGCGCCCCGACGGCGGCGCCTTGCTCGTCTTTGCGCAGCACCTCGACGGCGTACGCATCGATGGCGATGTCCTGTGAGGCGGAGGCGAGGGCCACGGCCAGCGCAAGGGCCCCGACGACCCAGATCGCCTCCGGGTGACGGCCGACGCCGGCGAACAGCAGGCTGATGGCCGTCAGCGCGACCTGCGTGACGGCCATCCATCCGCGCCGCCGGCCCCAGAACGGCGGCACGTACCGGTCCATCAGCGGCGACCAGACCACCTTGAACGCCCACGGCGCCTGCGCGAGGGTGAACAACCCGACGACGCGGATGTCGACGCCGATGTCGCGCATCCAGTCGGGGATCGAGTACCAGACGAGCCCGAGGGGCATGCCCGACGAGAACGACAGCAGCGCGACCGCCGCGGTGCGGGGTGACCGGAGCGCGCGGGCAAGGCTCGCCAGCGCGCCGGGGGGCTTCGGTGGGGGTGTGGTGGTCACGGTGTCTCCGGCATGCCCCGCGAGTATACGACGGCAGTCACTAGTTGAAGAACACCTGGACCCCGGCCACCCAGACGTTGCCGATGACGTTCACGCTCTGGAAATCCCCAACGGTGACTTTGGAGAGCGTCGAGACGTAGTGGGCGCCGAACGGCGCGAATGAAACCCGGCTGTCCTTGAAGAGCTCCCACCCGATGCCATAGTTCAGGCCGACGCCCTGGTAAGTGCCCTTGCCGCCGGTGCCGTCCGGGAGCGTCAGGTTCGCCCGGACGCGGACGAGTCCGTAGCCGGCCCGGACGAAAAATCCCTGGGAGACCCACGGGCGGTAGCGCAAAGCGCCCATCACGTAGAGCACCCGCGCGTCTTTGCGTGAGGTCTCGAACTGCACCTCGGCACCGGCCGCGATCCTGGCGTTCACGCGCCACAATGGCGAGGCCGAGAGAAAGGCGACGTCGTCGTAGGTCGCCCCGCGTCCTGAAGAGGCCGTCGCCTCGTTCGAACCGCAGTTGCTGCAATCCGACTTGGTGGCGGCGTAGCCGCCGCCGAGCGCGAAGATGAAGCCGCCGTGGGACGGAGCGACGGCCTGCTGTGCGAGTGCGGGACCGGCAGCCGCGAGCAGGCCGACGGTCACGACCAGCACGGCACGTGCGCGATGCGCCCGGCTGTGCCGCGTCAGCGCATCCATGAGAGGTACACCCGCAACTGCGGATACCGCTGCATCACGTCGTCTGCCACGTCGTAGTAGGACTTGCGCCGGACGAACTCCGCCGAGGTGCCGAGGCCGAGCCGCCCCCTGAGGGGCGCGATGACGTCGAGCCGGACACTCTGGGTCCAGTGCTCGCTCTGCGCGCCGTCCACCGTGTGCAGCCACACGGCATCGTAGTGGGCGCGCAGGAACGGATGCCCCCTCCTCGTGAGCGCCGCGCCGGCGCTGTAGCTCAGGCCGGGCCCGAAATCGTACTGCCGGTCCGGACCAGACTGATAGATGGAGTCGATCGCGCCAAGCACGAGGAACCCGCTGCTGGCGCTCATCGCGAGCCGCCACGCCGGAGTGAGCGGCCAGTCGGCGGTGATCGCCGCCGCGATGTCCTGCCCGCCGAACTGGAAGGCGGCGTTGTTGTCGTAGTCGTACCCCATCACCGTCATGAAGTGCAGGGCGGGACGGGACGCATGGCTGGGCGCCCCGCCCAACTGCCAGCCCGTCAGCCGCCCTCGCACTCGAACTTCGGAGAATGCGCCGCCATCTCCTCCGAAACGCATGTTCACGAGAAACGCATCGAAGGGCTGCTTCGACCGGCCCTGCGAGAGGGTGCCGTATTCGAGGTTGACCTGGAGAAAGGGCTCGCCATGCGCATTCAGAAACGACAGGTTCTGTCCCCGCCACAGCACGCCCGCATCGAAGGCAGCAGACAGGTCGGACGGGATGAACTCGGCGGGCTTCTCGACCACCTTCCCCGAGTCGCCGTCGATGAACCGATTGATACCCGTGACCGGATCGACCACGGCGGCGATGATCTCCCGCGTCATGCGGCGCCTGCCCGTCTCGGTCGTGTCTCTGATGAGCCAGGCGGTGCGATGGAACATCTCTCCCAGGGCGATGCCGCCCATGGTCGTCATCACCAGATCGTTCAGTGACGGCTTGTGACGCACGGCCAGATACTCCCACATCAAGCTGCCGATCGCGGCAAGCGGGGCGGATTCCCAGAAGCTCAGGCCGTTGCCGCGGCCGGCCGAGAAGTAGGTGCTGCCCTGGTACGGGTGGCCCCACTGGTTGATCATGAAGGTGTTGTCGTCCCACTCGAACCCGTAGCTGATGTTGTTCCACCAGATCTTCGGGTACGTCTTGTAGTAGATCTTCTCGTCTGCCGGCTTGAAGGCGAGGTTGAAGCCGACGTAGACGAGGTTGGCGCCAACGACCTCGCCGAAGGCCCACAGCGGGCGCCGCCTCGGGCATCCCGGGCACGCTCGCCTCCCGTCGTCAGGGACGGGGCTCGCGAGGCCGCCATCGGGCAGCGCCGGCGAGAGCGATCCGAAGACGGGAGGCGTGTAGCCGGTCGACGCCGGCGCGGGGTCCTGTGCCGCGGCCAGCGCCGGAGCCGCGAGCACGGCGACCAGCACGGCCAAGGCGAGGGCTGCCAACCGCCCGGGGAAAGGCTGCAAGCGCATCCGTTGCGCGTTCAGGTACAAGCTCAGGGTAGGTTAGCATGGGCTTCGCCGGCAAGGGTGTGGCCAACGCGGTCACGGACACGCAGGAGAGGATGGCAACCATGGCGGTACACGACTTCCTCGCCAGGTGGATCCCCGCGCTCGACTGGCTGCCGCAGTACGATCGCGCGTGGCTGCCGCGGGACGTCGTCGCGGGTCTGACGACGGCCGCCGTCATTCTTCCCCAGGCCATGGCGTATGCCGCGCTGGCGGGACTGCCCGTGCAGGTCGGCCTCTACACCGCGCTCGTTCCGGTCGCGGTGTATGCCGTGCTGGGCACCTCCCGCCGGCTCAGCGTGAGTACGACGTCGACGATCGGCATTCTGACGGCAGCCGAGATCACATCGGTCGCCCCGGGCCTCAATGCGGCCCAGGCGATGATGGCGGCCTCCACGCTGGCCGTCATGGTGGGCCTTGTCCTGGCGCTCGCCTCGGCGCTTCGGCTCGGGTTCCTCGCGAACTTCATCTCCGACCCCGTGCTCACGGGCTTCAAGGCCGGCGTCGGCGTCGTGATTGTGGTCGATCAGGTGCCGAAACTGCTGGGCCTCCACGTCCCGAAAGGCGGCTTCTTCGAGAATGTGTTCGCCATTGTTCGACACAGCCCCGAGACGTCGCTCGTCACCCTGGCCGTGGCGGTTGCCACGCTGGCGGTCATGGTGCTGCTGCCGAGGCTCGTCCCGCGCGTCCCGGCGCCGCTGGTGGCCGTCGGTGGTGCCATCGCCGCGTCGCGCTTGATCGGGCTCGGCGCGTCCGGCGTGCCGCTGGTCGGTGCCATCCCGTCGGGCTTGCCATCCTTCGTTCTGCCCGACCACTCGCTGTTTGCCCAGATGTGGCCCGCGGCCCTCGGCATCGCGCTGATGAGTTTCACCGAATCCATCGCCGCCGGTCGCGCCTTCGCCAGGACGGGCGAGCCGAGGCCCGGCGCCAACCAGGAACTGTTCGCCACGGGAGTCGCCAATGCCGCTGGCGGCCTCTTCGGCGGCATGCCGGGCGGCGGCGGGACGTCGCAGACCGCCGTCAACTCCCGCGCCGGCGCGTGCAGCCAGGTGGCCGGGATCGTCACGGCGGCGACGACCGTGGCGGTGTTGCTGTTTCTGGCGCCGCTCATCAGCCTGATGCCGAACGCGACCCTCGCGGCCGTCGTCATTGCGACATCGGCGGGACTGATCAATCTGCCCGACTTCACGGCGATCCGTCGCATTCGCCGGGTCGAATTCAGATGGGCCGTGGCCGCGATGGCCGGCGTCATTCTCATCGGCACGCTGGGAGGCATTCTCGCGGCCGTCATCCTGTCGTTGGGCTCCCTGGTGTCGCAGGCCAACAACCCGCCGGTGTACGTGATCGGCCGCAAGCGAGGCACCGACGTGTACCGGCCGCGGACAGGCGAGCACCCGGACGACGAAACGTTTCCGGGCCTGCTCATCCTGCGCACGGAAGGCCGGATCTATTTCGGCAATGCCCAGCGTATCGCCGACAAGATGGCGCCGCTCATCAGGCAGGCGCAGCCCTCCGTCTTGCTCCTCGACTGCGGCGCCGTGCCCGACATCGAGTTCACCGCGCTCAAGATGCTCGTCGAGGCCGACGAACGTCTGCATGCCGGCGGAACGGAGCTGTGGCTGGCCAGGCTCAATCCTGCGGCGCTCGACGTGGTCCAACGCTCGCCGCTCGGTGAGCGGCTGGGCCGGGAGCGCCTGTACTTCAACGTGAACCGGGCCGTCGAGACGTATCTCGCCCGGCGGCAGCAGGACCGGGCCTGATCTACCCTGCTGTGTCGTTTTCCCGGTGCCGCAGGTAGCCGGCCACCAGCGACGCCATGACGACCGTCGTGAAGGCGACGCCGAACAGGCCTTCGACGAGGACCACGGCCCGCGCGATGGGCGCCGCGGGCGTCACATCCCCGAACCCGATGGTCAGCAACGTCACGAAACTGAAGTACACCAGATCCGAAAACGTCGCCGGCGCGGCAACGGTGGTCACGAAGGCATCCGGCCGCCGGACCGCGATCACCCCGTAGACGACCGCGAACGCCAGGCCCGCCATGATGTAGGTGGCGAGCGCGCCGGCCAGCACGTTGCCGGTCACGCGCTCGCTCCGGACGATCCCGACGAGCATTCTCCAGGTTGCGAAGGTCGAGAACACCACCGCCAGCAGCGGGCCGATGTTGCCGCCGCCCGGGCGGAGGCCGGACAGCGCCCCTCCGCTGAAGAACATCGCGCCGGCGGCGAGGGCGAACACGACCCGCCGATCGCGTTTCCGCTGCGTGACGAAGGCGATCGCAAACAGCGGAATGATGACGCCCGTGAGCTCGAGCAGGACCCGCAACTCCCTCCCGCGATCAAAGGCGACCAGCCAGAACAGCAGGCCGAACTGCAGGAGCAGTACGAAGCCGAACCGCGCGTGCAGGAGATCGGGCCGCTGGTCCATGGGCGTCAAGGGCAATTCGACGATCGGAACCGTGTCACGGCTACTTCTGCAGCTTGATCTCGTTCAGCGCCACCGGTGAGATGCCGTAGTTCTCGAGCTCGACGGTCTTTCCGTCCTTGCTCCTCGAGATCTTCGTGCCGGCCGCCATCCGGCCTTCGCCGTTGCCCTGCGCGTCGAGGCGCATCTCGATAATCGTGAAGGGATAGTCGATCGTCCTGGGCTGGCGGCTGGCCTCCCAGAAGTTGATCGGGCGATCGGTGCCGATGATGACGCGGCTGCTGCCGTCCGAGTTGACGATCCGCCAGGCGTACTGCAGGTCGTAGCCGAGCGAATTCGGCGTCCGGATGTAGCCCACGCGCGGCTTCACCTTCTGGAGCCACTTGAGCAGCATGTTCTGGCCGCCCTCGACGAAGGTCGCGATCATCTCCTCGCGCTCTCGGTCGGTCGTCAGGCGCTCCAGCACGATGTCGACCATGCCCGCCCGCGGGCCGCTGTTCATGTTGATCGCGAACGCGGTGAACCGGTAGGACTTCTTCTTTTCCTGTTCCTGATCCTGCGCCTGCGCCGGACCGGCCAGCAGGAACCCGGCCACGATTGCCAACGCTACTACTCTTCGCATCGCTGAATCCTCCATGTCGTGGGGTTGCCCATACTTGCTATGACACTCCCGGGCCCCGCGCAGTTCCCGTTTCGGTAAGGCTATTTCACCTGGCCTGGCACAGTCGCAGCCTGCTGCTCCGGCTGCCAGCCGCCGCCGAGCGCCCGATAGAGCTGCGTGACCGCCCGCAACTGCGAGCCCCTGATCTGCGCAAGCTGGATCTCCTGCGAGAACAGCTGCTGGTCGGCGATGAGCACCTCGAGATAACTGGACAGGCCCGTGTCGTAGCGCGCGCGCGACAGCTGCACCGCGTCGCGGAGCGCCTCGACGCCGTACTCGATTTCCTGCCGGCGCTCGGCGAGCTTCTGGATCGTGACCAGCGCGTCGGCCACCTCGCGGTAGGCGTTCAACGCCGACCGCTGATACTGGGCCAGAGCCTGGTCGTACCGGGCCTTCGCGGCCTCGTAATTCCGCTTGATCCGGCCGCCGTTGAAGATCGGCTGGAAGAGGCCCGCGCCGAACGACCAGACGGCCGAGTCGCCGGTCATGAAATCGGAGAGGGAGCTGCTCACCGTGCCCAGCGACCCGGTGAGGCTGATGGTCGGGTAGAAGAGCGCCCTGGCCACGCCGATGTTCGCGTTGGCGGCGACGAGCAACTGCTCGGCCTGCAGCACGTCGGGCCGGCGTTCGAGCAACTGCGCCGGCAGGCCGCTCGGCACCTGGGGCGGAACCTCGTTCTCGGCGATCGGCTTCCAGCGGGCGATCGCGGTCGGCGGCCGGCCGAGCAGAACGCTCAGCGCGTTCTCGGCGATGGCGATCTGACGCTCGACGTCGGGGATCGTCGCGGCCGTCACCGCGCGGTTCGCCTTGGCCTGATCCACCTCCAGGCGGTTCGAGACGCCTCCCTGGAGCCGCTTCGTATAGTAGTCCACCGTCTCGTCGTTGAGCTTGACGGTCCGCCTGGCGATCTCGAGGGAGAGGTCCAGCTCCCGCAGGTAGAAGTAGGTCGACGCGATGTCACCCACGAGGGTGACCATCACCGCCTTCCTGCCTTCCTCAGTCGCCAGGTACTCGGCGACGGCGGCTTCCCGCCCGCGGCGAAGGCGGCCGAAGAGATCGATTTCCCACGAAAGCGAACCGGTGAGCGCCCAGTTGCTGTAGGTGCGGTCGGGGACCTGCTCCTTGGACAGCTTCGGATCGCCGACGCGCGACCGCTGCTCCTGCGAGGTGCCGAACCCCGCGCCAATCTCCGGATAGAGATACGACTTCGCAATGCCCGCCAGCGCACGGGCCTCGACCACGCGCGCCGAGGCGATTCTCAGGTCGAGGTTGTTCGCGACGCCGTCGCGGATCAACGCCTGGAGCGCGGGGTCCTGGTACAGCTGCCACCAGTCCAGATCGGCCACCGACTCCGGCGTGGGAGCGGGCGGAGCGTCGCGGTGCTGGGCCGGCGGCTCCAACTTCGGGCGCTCATAGTTCGGGCCGACGGTACAGCCGCCGGCCGTCAGGGCCACCAGGGCCACGGCCGCCGGAATCCCCGCCGCGCGGAAGAGGGAGTGGGTGTTCATCAGTGGCCTCCCCCTTCCGCCGCGCTGGCGGCCGGCGGGCCGGTATCGGGCGCCGGTCCCGGTTTGGATCCGGTCAGCTTGCCGACCAGGACGAAGAGCATCGGGATCAACAGGACCCCGAGGATGGTGGCGATGAGCATACCGGCGAACACAGTCATGCCCATGACCTTGCGCGCCTCGGCGCCGGCGCCGCTCGCCCGCACGAGCGGCGTCACGCCAAGGATGAAGGCGAACGCCGTCATGAGGATGGGCCGGAACCGGAGCCTCGCCGACTCCATGGCCGCCGTCACGACGTCCTTCCCCTGCTCGTGCAGCATCTTGGCGAACTCGACGATGAGGATGGCGTTCTTCGCCGCGAGGCCGATCAGCATGATGAGGCCGATCTGGGCGAAGATGTTGTTCACGTAACTCGTCGACGTGTGGCGCGCGAGCCAGAGGCCGAAATAGGCCCCGAACGCCGCGAACGGCGTGCCCAGCAGGACGCTGAACGGCAGGGACCAGCTCTCGTATTGGGCCGCCAGCACCAGGAACACGAGCAGGATCGCGACGGCGAAGGTCGGACCCGGATTCGGCGCGCGATCCTCCTGGTACGACATGTCGGCCCACTGGTACCCCATGTCGGGGGACAGCGCACTGGCCGCGACCTCTCTGAGGGCCGCCATGGCCTGTGCGGAGCTGTAGCCTTCGGCCGGCACGCCGGTGATTTCCGCCGCGCGGTAGAGATTGAACCGGTTGGTGAACTCGGGGCCCGTCGTCGGCCGCGTCGACACCACGGTGTCGAGCGGCACCATGTCGCCCTTCCCGCTTCGCACGTAGAACAGGCCGAGCTGTGCCGGGTCGGTCCGGTACTCGGGCTCCGCCTGGACGAAGACCTTGTAGACGCGGCCGAACCGGTTGAAATCGTTGACGTAGGAGCTGCCGAGCAGGGCGCCGAGCGTCGTGTTGACATCCGAGATTGGCACCCCCAGCTTCAGCACCTTGCTCCGGTCGATGTCGGCGTACACCTGCGGCACACTCGCGCGGTAGAGCGTGCTGATGCGCCCGATCTCGGGTCGCTGGCGGGCGGCTGCGATGAACGCCGCCGCCTGCTCGGCCAGCCACTGCGGCGTGTGCCCGACACGGTCTTGCAGTTCCATGGTGAAGCCGGCACCGGTCCCGAGCCCCGGGATGGCCGGCGGGCCGAAGGCGGCCACGATGCCCTCAGGCACTTCCTTCGCGAAGGCCGCGTTCAGGGCGTTGATGACGCCGTTTGCATGCAGCTCCGCCGTGTGGCGTTCCTCCCAGGGCTTCAGCTGCACGAAGAAGAACCCCATGTTCGACGAATAGGCGCCGGTCACGAGGCTGAAGCCGCTGATGGTGTTGTAGCCCTCGACGCCCTCGTTGGCGGCGAGGATCTTCTCGACTTTCCGCATCACCTCGTCGGTCCGCTGGAGCGACGAGGCGTCGGGCAGCATCGCATTCACCATGATGTACCCCTGGTCCTCCTCGGGCACGAAGCCGCCCGGGATCCGGTCGACGAGCCGGATCGTCAGGAACACGAGGCCGCCGATGAGGACGACGCTCACTACCAGCTTGCGGACCAGGAAGCCCGCGAGGCCGATGTAGGCGTTCGTGCCCGCGCCAAAGGCCTTGTTGAAGCCCCGGTAGAACGGCGTCAGCAGCGTCTTCTTCCCGGTCGGGGGCTTCAGCAGCAGCGCGGAAAGCGCCGGCGACAGCGTCAGCGCGTTGAAAGCCGACAGCAGGACGGAGAGCGCGATGGTGATGGCAAACTGCTGATACATCATGCCCGAGATGCCGGGCATGAAGCCCACGGGCACGAACACCGCGGCGAGAATGAGGGCGATGGCCACGACCGGCCCCGACACCTCTTCCATCGCCTTGAAGGTGGCATCCTTCGGCGTCATGCCCTGCTCGATGTGGTGCATGACCGCCTCGACGACGACAATCGCGTCGTCGACGACGATGCCGATGGCGAGCACGAGCCCGAGCAGCGAGAGCACGTTGATCGAGAAGCCCAGCAGCGGGAAGAAGATGAACGCGCCGACGAGCGAGACCGGCACCGTCATCAGCGGGATCAGCGTCGCCCGCCAGTTCTGCAGGAAGACGAAGACCACGATGATGACCAGTACGATCGCCTCGATGAGCGTGTGGACGATCTCGTTGATGCCCTCCTCGACGGGCAGCGTCGTGTCGAGCGAGACCTTGTACTCCAGATCCTGCGGAAAGCGCTTCGACAGGTCCTCCAGCGTGGCCTTGATCTCCTTGGCCACCTGGAGGGCGTTCGTGCCGGGAATCTGGAAGACCGCGAGTACCGCCGCAGGCTTGGCGTCGTGCCGGCCGACGGCGTTGTAGAGCTGCGTGCCGAGTTCGATCCGGGCCACGTCCTTCAACCGGACCTGCGATCCGTCCGCGTTCGAACGCACGATGACCTCGCCGAACTCCGCCTCGTCGAGGAGGCGCCCCTGCGTCCGGACCGTGTAGGTGAACTGGGTGTCGGGCGCGGCGGGCTGGCCGCCGAACTGGCCCGACGGCGACAGCGTGTTCTGCTGCGAGATCGCGTTGACGATGTCCGGCACCGTGATGCCGAGCCGCGCAATCCGGTCCGGCCTCAGCCAGACGCGCATCGCGTAGTCGGAGCCGCCGAACAGGCTGATCTGGCCGACGCCCTTGATGCGGGCCAGGTTGTCCTGGATGTTGATCGTCGTGTAGTTCGACAGGAAGTTGTTGTCGTACGTCCCATTCGGCGACTTGATCGAAATGACCAGCAGCGGGAACGCCAGCGCCTTCTTGACGGCGACGCCGTACGTCTTGACCGACGCCGGCATCTGCGGCATCGCTTCCGAGAGCTTGTTCTGCGTCAGGACGTTCGCCATGTCGAGGTTCGACCCGACGTCGAAGCTGACCTTCAGCGTCAACGTGCCGTCGTTGGCGTTGGTCGACTTCATGTAGATCGAGTTCTCGACGCCGTTGATCTTCTGCTCGGCCGGCGTGGCGACCGAGGCCTCGACGTCGGTCGCACTCGCGCCGACGAAGGTGGTGGTGACCTGCACCATCGGCGGGACGATCTCCGGGTACTGCGCGATCGGCAGCCCGGACATGGCCACGACGCCGAGCAGCACCGTGACGATGGAGATGACCATCGCCACGATGGGCCGGTTGATGAAGAAGCGGGCCATGGCTACTTCACCTCCGCCTTCGCGCCGGCCGCCGCCGGCGCTTCGGCGGACTTCGTCTCCGCAGGCACCGGCTTGGGGTTCACCGTGGCGCCTTCACGGAGCCGCTGCAGCCCCTCCACCACGACCCGTTCCCCCGGGTTGAGTCCCTCTTCGATCACCCACAGAGTTCCC
>JAWOGY010000037.1:0-3414 GCA_046496425.1 Vicinamibacterales bacterium | reverse complement strand
GCGCCGGGCGCGACCGCGGCATGGTGTTCCAGGCGTACACCTCGTTCGGCTGGATGACCGTACGCGACAACGTCGAGTACGGCCTCCGCCTGCGGGGCGTGCCGACGGCCGAGCGCCGCATCCTGTCGGACAAGTACATCGCCTCGGTCGGGCTCACCGAGTTCGCCGGCCGGTATCCCAAGGACCTGTCGGGCGGGATGAAGCAACGCGTGGCCATCGCGCGCACGCTCATCAACGAACCGCGTGTCGTGCTGATGGACGAGCCCTTCGGCGCCCTCGACCCGCAGACGCGCTGGGGCATGCAGAGCCTGCTGCTCGACGTGTCCCGTGCGGTGGACAATACGATCCTGTTCGTCACGCACGACGTGTCGGAGGCCGTGTACCTGGGGGACACGATTTACGTGCTGTCGGCGCGGCCGGCGCGCGTCCTGCACAAGGTGGACGTGCCGTTCTTCGCCAGCCGCGACATGGCGCTCAAGTCGGCTCCGGAGTTCCGGGCGGTCGAAAAGCGTCTTCTCGACCTGCTGTACGCGCCGGCAGGCGCAACCGCGTAGAATACGCGCATGGCTTCTGCGGACAGGCCCGGCCGGCGGGTCACCGAACCGTCCTCCCCGCCCCGCCAGGCTCCCGAGCCGACTCGCGAACTGCCGCCGGTGCTGGAGGCCGCCGTGGCGTCGGCGCGCGATGCCATCCTCGAGAAGCGCCCGTACCTGAAATTCGCGTTCGCCAATCCCTACAACCTCTCGCTCTTCGGCGGCGCCCTCGCGGCCGCGGGCCTGACCATGAACCCGCTGCTGGCCGTGGTGGCCATCGGGGCCGAGGCGCTGTGGCTGCTGTACGCGCCCGAGTCCGCCCGGCTCAAGCACCTGCTCTGGGACCCGCGATTCGCGAAAGTCCGGGAAACGGCCGAGCGGGAAGCCCGGGCCGAGCGCATGAATCTGCTGGCGGAAGCGGACCGTCAGCGCGTGGATCAGCTCGTCGGCCAGAAGCGCGCGATCCAGATCCTGGCGACGCAGAACCCTTCGTTCGCCGCCGACCTGCTGCGCGGCGAGCTCGTCAAGACCGATCGCCTGGTCGAGGCCTTCCTCGACATGGCGGTGACATGCGCTCGCTACGAGCAGTATCTCGCGTCGATCGACATCGCCGGCCTCGACAAGGACCGCGATCGCTGGGACCGGGCGATCCGCGCCGGCAAGGACGGCGAGCCCCAGACGGAGATCGCGAAGAAGAACCTCGCCGTCATCATGAAGCGGTTCGAGAAGGTC
Source organism: Vicinamibacterales bacterium (assembly GCA_046496425.1). Lineage (GTDB taxonomy): Bacteria > Acidobacteriota > Vicinamibacteria > Vicinamibacterales > JAKQTR01 > JAKQTR01. The sequence goes on along the minus strand of JAWOGY010000037.1, from coordinate 2,149 downwards.
CAGGAGATCCGGAGGTACCTCGGCGTCGCCCGCGGCCAGCTCGATCTCATCGAGAACTCCTTCAGGCTGCTCGCCGATCAGATCGTCACCATGCAGTCGCCGCAACAGCTGTCGGGCCAGCTCGACGAGCTCCTCGACGGCGTGCAGGCCATTAAGGACAGCACGGCCGACACCGAGCGGCTGCTGAGCAGCCTCGGCCTGGCTTCCAACGCGTGACCGTCCCATGAATGAACCGCGCCTCCTTCCGTCCTGGGCCGAGGATCTTCGCCGGCGCTACTTGCGCGGCGAAGCTTCGATGTTCGTCCTCCACGGCAACGTCTACGACGTGGTGGTGCACGGGCAGAAGACGTCGAGCCTCGTCGACTTCCTCACCGACGTGCTCCTCAAGGACACCCGCGAGAGCATTGCCGTGTACAACATGGCCACCGGACCGCGTTTCGCCAAGCGCGCGGCAGGCGCCGGCACGCTCGACGACGTCCTCGGCGAGACGCACAAAGACAAGGTGCTGCCCGCCCTCGAGCGGCTGCTCGTGGGGTCCATGCGCGCGGCGGTGATCCTGGAGTACGCCGAGTCGCTCGCCCCTGCCGGCGATCCGACGTTTCAGGCGGACGCGGATCGATCGGCGATCATCATGCTGCACCGCTGGTCGTCGCTGCCGGCGATCGAGAAGGGCGACAACATCATCCTGCTCATCGCTGAGAACCTCAGCGATCTGGCGCCGAAAATCGTGTCGAATCCCAAGGTCGCCGTCGTCGACGTGCCGATGCCGGACCGTGCGACACGCAAAGCCGTGGCACGCATCGCGGACCCGCGGCTGAGCGAGAAGGACGCGGAGCGGTACGCCCAGGTGACCGCGGGGCTGAAGGCGGTGCAGATCGCGTCCATCCTGACGCCGCCGCCGGCTTCGGAGGCCGAGGCCGCCGAGCGCGAGGCATTCATCACCGGTATTCTCGGCTCAGGCCCCGACGTGTCCGCGCGGGCCAAGGCGCTGGCCGCTCTCACCGCCGGCATGGCGCCGGACGACATCCGCCGGCTCATCGCCCCGGGCGCGTCCGCCGCCGAGACCGACCCGGCTGCCGTCGCCGATCGCGCGCGCCAGGACGTGGATCGCCTGATTGCCAGGCGCAAGCGCGAGATTCTCGAACGCGAGTGCTTCGGGCTCGTCGAGTTCGTCGAGCCGGAACACGGTTTCGACGTGGTGGGCGGCATGGAAGAAGTGAAGAAGGACCTCCGGGCGATTGCGGAGAACATCCGGGCCGGCCGGACGAGCCGCGTGCCGATGGGCATCCTCTTCACCGGCCCGATGGGCACGGGCAAGACCTTCGTGGCCGAGGCGTTCGCGAAGGAGTGCGGCCTGACCACGATCAAGCTGAAGAACTTCAGGTCGAAATGGGTGGGCGCGACCGAGGGCAACCTCGAGAAGATTCTCAGCGTGATCCGAGCCATCGGCCAGGTCGTGGTCATCGTCGACGAGGGCGATCGGGCCTTCGGCAACACCGAGAGCGAGGGCGACGGCGGCACGTCCTCGCGGGTGATCGCCCGCATCAAGGAGTTCATGTCCGACACGTCGAACAGAGGCCGCATCCTGTTCCTCGTGATGACGAACCGGCCGGACAAGCTCGATGTCGACCTGAAGCGCGCCGGCCGACTCGACCGGAAGATCCCGTTCCTCTACTCGCAGACACCCGAGGAAGTCGAGCAGGTCGCCCGGGCGGTCATGCGCAAGAACAAGGTACGCACCGACGTGGACCTGCCATCGATCAGGGCGGGCTTCTCGCAGAAACTGGTGGGCTACAGCAACGCCGACGTCGAGGCCGTCGTCCTGATGGCGAACGACGATGCGGCGCGGGAGGCGGGAACGGAAACGACCGTCGACGCGCGGCACTTCGAGCACGCCGCCGGCGACTACTTCCCCAGCCGGGACGTCGAACTGCTGGAATACATGGAGCTGCTCGCCGTGTTCGAGGCGTCGAGCCGTCGGCTGCTGCCAGCGAAATACGCGTCGATGACGCCCGAAGAGCTCGACCTGCGGCTGCGCACGCTCCGGCTCACCGTCGGCGGAAGGCGGTAAGCCGGACTTAGCCAGTAGCCCGTAGCCAGTAGGGCGGAACGGCGCACAGTTCTGCTAAATACTGGCTCCTGCGACTGA
>JAWOGY010000233.1:0-3296 GCA_046496425.1 Vicinamibacterales bacterium | reverse complement strand
TTCGACTTCGAGTAGCGGCGTCACGGTCGCCCGCGGCCGGACCATGACAGGGTTCCCCTCCTTCGGCGAAATCTTCAGCTCAGTCGGGGAACCCTGTCATGTCCCGGCCGCTGCGCCTGCGCCACCGGACACGCCCCGCCGCGGTCGATCCGTCCACAGGTTCAGCGGCTCAGCGGCTCAGCAGCCGCGCGACCTGGGAGTAAATCCGCGGGTTGCCCGCCAGCACGCTGGTGGTCTCAAGGCCGACGGGCTCCCCGTCGAGATCCGTGAAGCGCCCGCCGGCCTCCGTGACGATCAGTGACAACGCCGCGATGTCGAGGATGTTCACATCCGATTCGACCACCGCGTCGATACGCCCGGCCGCAAGCAGGTGGTAATGATAGAAATCGCCGTAACCACGGATGCGTGCAACGCTGCCGACGACTTCGCCCCAGTTCGCCCAGCGCGGGCCGCTGGCCAGGGTGCGCAGATTGCCCGATGACACTGCCGAGTCATCGAGCCGCGCGACGCTGCTGACACGGCAGCGGTGGCCGTCGAGGTACGCGCCGTGATCCTTCTCGGCCCAGGCGATCTCGTTGAACGCCGGCGCGCTGGAAACGCCGACGATGATCTCGCCGCGGCACATCAGCGCAATCTGGGTGGAAAAGAACGGGTAGCCGCGCACGAAACTGCGCGTGCCGTCGATGGGGTCGACCAGCCAGAGGAACTCGGCGCCGAGGCCGCGGCTGCCGGTTTCCTCGCCGTAGAAGCCATGGTCGGGAAACGCCGTCGTGATGGCCCGGCGGATGACTTCCTCGGCTTCGACGTCGGCCCGGGTGACTGGCGTCTGGTCAGCCTTCAGGCTGATCTCGACGCCATTGCGGTAGTAATGACGGATGACCTCGGCCGCCGAGTTCGCCGCTTCGAGTGCCACCCGCAGGAATCTTGACCGCTCCATTGAAGCGCAATTTGACACTCCGGCGCGCCGGAGACAACATGCGTGCCGTCAGGTGAGCCCGCCGCGCAGGTGACGGGCTGGGAGTTCCGCAAGGGGCTCCCCGGGAAGCCGGTGATTCGTCGGGTCGTCCCCGCGAAAAATCCGGCGCTGCCCCCGCAACGGTAAGCGAGTCAAGCGTCATTCCCCGTCCGCCCGGACGGGAGCCACTGCGCCACGAGGCGCGGGAAGGCGATGCCGCCGGGACCCCGTCCCGCTCGCAAGCCCGGAGACCGGCCTGGCAAGGTTCCGGGTGCTCGGCGGGAGCACGCACCGGCCTGGTGGCCGTTCGTCCCCCCTCCCGATCCCGGCTTGATCCGTGGCATGGCGCATGCGGGAGTGCACGCGCCGGGGGAACGCAAGTGTCATCACGCGTGCCGGGGACGGCCGCAGCCGCGGTCGCCGTCCTGCTCTTTCAACCCGCCTTCGCCGACCGCGTGCAGCTGGACGACGTGGTCGTCACCGCCACGCGCCGCACGATCAGCGCCACGCAGGCGCTGCCGCCCGTGGTGATCATCGACCGCGCGGCGATCGAGCGCAGCAACGCGCTCGACGTCGCCGAGCTGCTGCGCTACCACAGCGGCATCGAGATCGCGCGCAACGGCGGCCCCGGCCAGGTGACGTCGGCGTTCATCCGCGGCGCCAACAGCAACCACACGCTCGTGCTGATCGACGGCGTGCGGGTGAACCCCGGCACCGCGGGGGGCGCGGCGCTGCAGAACATCACCCCGGAACTGGTCGAGCGCATCGAGATCGTGAAGGGCCCGCGCTCGTCGCTGCACGGCTCGGAGGCGATCGGCGGGGTCATCAACATCATCACGCGCCGCGGCGCCGCAGGCACGGAGTTCGGCGCCCGCGTCCAGGCGGGCCGCTACGGCACGCGCGGCGCGAGCGCGAACCTGTCCTGGCAGGAGGAAGGCTTCGGCGCGGGCATCTCCGCGACCACGCTGCGCGTCGACGGCTTCCCGACCTTCCGCGACAGCGACGAGAAGCGCGGCTTCGACAACGACGCCGTCAACGCCTGGGTGCGCGGCACGCTGGGCGCGCTCGAGCTGGAGGCCAGCCACTGGCAGGCCACCGGCAACGCCGAGTACGCGGACTTCTTCCGCGCGCCGCAGGACCAGGACTTCACCAATCGCCTCAGCCGCATCCGGCTCGGCTGGCGCGGCCGGGACTGGCGCTCGGCCCTGACCGTGTCCCGCTTCCTCGACCGCATCGAGCAGGGCGAGCTCGCCTTCGACCCCGACGACTTCGTCGAGACCGAGCGGGACAGCGTCGACTGGCAGAACGATCTCGATCTCGTCCCCTGGCTCGAGCTCACCGCGGGCGTCACCCTCAGCCGCGAGCAGACCGCCGGGCAGAGCTACGGCGCCGTGCTCGAGTCGGCGCCCGGCCGCGGCGAGGCCAAGCGGGACGAGGATGCCGTCTACCTGCAGGCGGGCATCGACCTCGGCGCGCACCGGCTGGTCGCGGCGGGGCGGCATACCGACCACGACGTGTTCGGCGGGGTGAACACCTGGAACCTCGAGTGGGGCGCGCCGCTCGGCACGGACTGGGAGCTGGTCGCGGGGCTCGGGCGGGGCTTCCGCGCGCCGAGCAGCAGCGACCTGTACGCCTTCGGCGGCAATCCCGACCTCGAGCCCGAGGTCTCGCGCAGCGTGGACCTCGGCATCCGTTACCGGCCGAACCCGGACCACGAGCTCGAGCTTGCGCTGTTCCGCAACGAGATCAACGACCTGATCGAGTACTTCGACCCGGACGGCTTCATGGGGCCGCTGCCAGGGCGCAACGAGAACATCGGCGACGCGCGCATCAAGGGCGCCGAGCTGACCTGGCGCGCCCGCTACGGCGACTGGCGCGTGACCACCACCATGCTGACGCAGCGCCCCGAGGACAAGGCCACCGGCGAGCGGCTCCTGCGGCGCGCGGAGCAGAGCGCCACGGCGCAGCTGGTGCGCCGCATCGGCGCGCACGAGCTCGGACTCCAAATGCTGGCGAGCGGCGAACGCGAGGACTTCGGCGGCGCGAGGCTCGCCGGCTACGTGCTGGCCAGCCTCACCGGGAGCTTCGCCCTGGCCGAGCGCTGGACGCTGCGGGCGCGGCTCGACAACCTGCTCGACCAGGATTACGAGCTGGTCGAGGGCTACAACTCTGCCGGGCGCGGCGTTTATGCCAGCCTGGCCTACAGTTACTGACAAGGACGGGGATCACTCATGGGACACAGACTCAGCCGCATCTACACCCGCACCGGCGACGACGGCACGACCGGCCTGGGCGACGGCACGCGCGTCCCGAAGGACGATGCGCGCGTGGAAGCCTTCGG
>JAWOGY010000197.1:0-30180 GCA_046496425.1 Vicinamibacterales bacterium | reverse complement strand
GCGATGGAGTACGGCTTCATCGGCGGCAGCATGGGGGTGGTTGTCGGCGAGAAGATCACCCGGGCGATCGAGCGGGGGCTGGCGTCGAGAACGCCGGTCATCGTGGTGTCCTGCTCGGGCGGCGCGCGGATGATGGAAGGGGCGCTGTCGCTGATGCAGATGGCCAAGGTCTCGGCGGCCCTCGCGCGCCTCGACCGGGCGGGCATCCCGTTCCTCTCCGTGCTCACCGATCCGACGACCGGCGGCGTCACGGCGAGCTTCGCGATGCTGGGCGACTTGAATATCGCCGAGCCGAAGGCGCTCATCGGGTTCGCCGGCCCGCGCGTCATCGAGCAGACGATCCGCCAAAAGCTCCCCGAGGGATTCCAGCGCAGCGAGTTCCTGCTCGCCCACGGGATGATCGACGTCATCGTCGACCGTCGCGAGCTCAAGGCGACACTCGCGCGGGCCCTGCGTTTCATGCATGCAGCCGCTTGAGTACCTCTTCGGCCTCGAGTTCCACGGGCACAAGCTGGGCCTCGACAACATCCGCGCGCTGACCGACGCGCTCGGCCGGCCGCAGGACGCGTGCCCGTCGGTGGTTGTCGCGGGCACGAACGGCAAGGGGTCGGTGTGCGCGATGGCGTCGGCCGCGCTCGCGGCCGCGGGGTACCGGACCGGCTGCTACACGTCCCCCCACCTGGTGCGCATCGAGGAGCGCTTCCGGATCGACGGGGTGATGGTGGCGCCCTCCGAGCTCGAGGACGTCGTGACGCGTCTTCGCGCGCTCGCCGATCGGCTGCTGGCCGACGGCCGCCTGCGGGCCGCGCCGACGTTCTTCGAGGCGGCCACGGCGGCGGCGTTCGAGCTCTTCCGCCAGCGCGGCGTGGACGTGGCCGTCCTCGAGGTGGGCATGGGCGGACGCCTCGACGCCACGTCGGTCGCCTCGCCGCGGGCGGGGGCGATCACGAACATCGCCCTCGACCACCAGCAGTACCTCGGGGCGACGCTCGAGGAGATCGCCGCCGAGAAGGCTGGCATCGTCAAGCCCGGAATGCGACTGGTCTCGGGCGAGCGGAACGCCGGGCCGCGCGGCGTGATTGCCGCGGCGTGCGCCGCGCGCGGGGCCGTCCTGGTGCAGGCCGACGAGGGCGTGACGCTCTCGGCCGGGATGGATGGCGGCGTGACGCGGATGACGCTGCGCACGCCGGCGGGCGCCTACGGCCCGCTCCAGCTCGGCCTGAGGGGGCGGCACCAGGTGCGCAACGCGCTCGTGGCGGTGCGCCTGCTCGAGGCGCTGTCGGACGCCGGCGTCGCCGTGCCCGCGGCGGCCATCGAGCGGGGCCTGCGCGAGGCGAGATGGCCCGGCCGGCTCGACTGGCGCCGCCTGGCCGACGGGCGGCGCGTGCTGCTGGACGCGGCGCACAACGAAGCGGGAGCCGCCGCGCTGGCCGCGTACCTGCGCGAGGCCGTCCCGGACGGGCGCCAGCCGCTGGTCTTCGGCGCCGTGCGGGACAAGGATCACGCCGGGATGCTCCGCCACCTGCTGCCGTCGGCGGCCCCGATTGTCCTGACGGCGCCGCCGACGCCGCGCGCGGCCGATCCCGACCTGCTCCTGGCGGCGGTGCGGGCCATCGATCCCGGCGCACGCGTCGTGGTCGAGCGCGATCCCGCCGCCGCGATGGACGCCGCGTGGGCGGTTGCCCGGGACATCACCGTGGCGGGCTCGATTTTCCTGCTGGGCGCCGTCGTGCCCGTGCTCGATGCCCGCGGCGCGATTGCGGATGGCGTCCCCGCGCAGTGACCGGCCGGCGCGCGTCCCGTGCGGCGGTTGGACACCCCTGCGCGGCATGGTAATCTTCGACTCGCATGAGTTGTCGCGCCCCAATCGCCCTCTGGCTGGCGCTGGCCGTTCTCTCCGGGGCCTCCCTGGCGTTCGCCCAGCAGGCCGGGGGCCAGGCCATTCCGGGCGTCGACTCGGCGCGGCAGTGGCACATCGAGCGCCTCGGCGAATTCCACTGGAAGCTCACCGGGGACGTCGAGATCGACATCGAGAAGGACGTCACGCGGCTGTTCGCCGACGAGGTGGAGATCTTCACCGACCGCGACCTGCTGCTCGCGCGCGGCAACGTCACCCTCACGACGCCGACGCAGCGCATCTCGGCCGACTCGCTCGAGTTCAACACGAAGACGAAGCTCGGCACCTTCAGGAACGCGTCGGGAAGCGCTCTGCTCCAGCAGGAGCACGAGCGGCCGGTTGAGAAGCGCGCCTTCGGCACGCAGGAGCCGGAGGTCCTGTTCTACGGCGAGACGCTCGAGAAGATCGGCGAGAAGAAGTACCGGATTACCAGCGGCGGCTTCACGACGTGCGTGCAGCCGACGCCGCGGTGGGAGATCACCTCGGGCACGGCCATCCTCAACATCGACCACTACGCGGTGCTGCAGAACTCGCTGATGCGCGTGAAAGGAGTGCCGATCCTCTACCTGCCGATCATCTACTACCCGATCAACAAGGAGGACCGGGCCACCGGGTTCCTGCTGCCCATGTACAGCGCGTCGACGCTGAAGGGGAACACGATCAGCAACGCGTTCTTCTGGGCCATGAGCCGCAGCCAGGACGCCACGTTCAACTACGACTGGTTCTCGAAGACGGGCCACGGTTTCGGCAGCGAGTACCGGTACGTGCGCTCGCGGTCCTCGTCGGGCGACGCGCGCTTCTACATGCTGAACGAGCGGGCGACGAGCGTCGACGACGGCAGCGGCCAGATCGTGGACGTGCCGGGCCGGCGCAGCTTCGACGCGCGGGCGAACCTGAACCAGGACCTGCCGTTCCGGCTCCGGGGCCGGCTGCGCCTCGACTACTTCTCCGACATCACCGTCCAGCGGACCTACAACACGAACATCTACGACGCGTCGAGGCGCCAGCGGAGCTTCTCCGGCAGCGTGACCGGCAACTGGGGCCCGTACGGCGTGAGCGCGTGGCTCGATCGGAGCCAGTATTTCTTCAACACGGACGACTCGACGGTCACCGGGGCGCTGCCGAGAGTCACCGTCAGCCGGGGCGAACAGCCGCTGGGGAGGTGGCCGGTCTACTTCGGCGTGGCGGGCGAGTACTCCGCGATGGTGCGGCAGACGGTTTCCGCGGACACCACTCTCGACTCGGGCCTGCAGCGCATCGACGCCACGCCGACCGTGCGCTTCCCGTTCAGGAAGTTCCCCTTCTTCACGGTGAACTCGTCGCTCGGCTGGCGGTACACCTGGTGGAGCGAGAGCGCCGACGCGTTCACCGGCCAGCAGGTCCCCCAGGCCATCAGCCGCAACTACTTCGATCTCCAGGCCCGCATCGTCGGGCCGGTCTTCAATCGGATCTTCAACACGCCCGACAGCGGGTACGCCGAGAAGATCAAGCACACCGTCGAGCCGTGGGTGAACCTGCAGCGGGTGACGTCGATCGACCTCGACAACCGGATCGTGCGCCTCGATTCGACCGACTACATCGTCGGCGGCACGACGCGGATCACCTACGGGATCAACAATCGCGTGTACGCGAAGCGGAAAGGCGGCGCCGACGGTGGCCGGTCGCGGGAGATCTTCAATCTCGGCCTGCGTCAGACCTACTACACGAACTCCCTGGCGTCGGCCGTGGACCCCAATTATTCGACCAGCTTCGGCACGGTCGCGCCCCAGAGCCTGTCACCCGTGTCGGTGGCGGCCCGCTTCTCGCCGGCCGACTCGCTGAACGCGACGTTCCGCACGGAGTTCAACACCTACGTGAACGCGTTCATGACCCTGGGCGCGGCGGGCACGTACACGCTGGGCGAGCACGCCCTGCTGTCGGCGGGCTGGAGCCAGCGGCGGTACATCAAGGACCTCGCCGGCTACGACGACCCGGGCCGGACCAACCACTATCTCAATGCCGACGCCAGTCTCCGCTTCAGCCAGAACCGGTACGGCGGCGGCGTGTCGTTCAACTACGACCTCAAGAACGCCTACTTCCTCCAGCGCCGGTTCCTCGCGTACTACAACGCCCAGTGCTGCGGGGTGACGGCCGAGTTCCAGACGTTCAACTTCGGCGGCTACAACTACGGCGGCGTCTACCGGCCGACCGTCCAGCAGGACAGCCGTTTCAGCATTTCCATCTCGCTGGCGGGCATCGGGTCGTTTTCGCCGCCGTTCGGCGGCATGAGCACGACCGGCGTGTACCGGTAGGCGGGCGGGAACGAGAGAAGAGGCTTCGATGGTAAAGGTTTTGGTCACGGGCGGCGCCGGGTTCATCGGCAGCAATTTCGTGCGCTACGCCCTGCGCACGCATCCCGACTGGCACGTCACGACGCTCGACAAGCTGACCTACTGCGGCCGCCTCGAAAACCTCCACGACGTCATCGACAGCCCGCGGCACACCTTCGTGCTGGGCGACATCGCTGACAGCGCCGTCAGCGCGCCGCTTGTCCGGGGCGCGCACATCGTGGTGCACTTCGCGGCCGAGACCCACGTCGATCGGTCGCTGCAGAGCGCGGGCGCGTTCATCCAGACCGACGTCTTCGGCACGTTCGCTCTGCTCGAGGCCGCCCGGCAGGCCACCGGGCTCCGCCGGTTCATTCAGATCTCGACCGACGAGGTCTACGGGTCGGTGCCGGCAGGGGCCTCGAAGGAAACCGACGAACTCCGGCCGCGCAACCCGTACTCGGCGAGCAAGGCCGGCGCGGATCGCCTCGCCTACAGCTACTGGGCGACCTACCAGGTGCCCGTCGTCGTCACGCGCGCGTCGAACAACTACGGCCCGTACCAGTTTCCCGAGAAGGTCATCCCGCTCTTCATCACGAACGCGCTGGAGGACGGCGACCTGCCGCTGTACGGCGACGGCATGAACGTCCGCGACTGGCTCCATGTCGACGACCACTGCTCCGCCGTCGACCTGGTCATCGAGAAGGGCGTCGACGGCGAGGTGTACAACATCGGCGGCGGGAACGAGGTGCCGAACATCGAACTGACGCGGCGCATCCTCCAGTTGACCGGCAAGCCGGATTCGCTCATCCGGCCGGTGGCTGACCGGCTCGGCCACGATCGCCGCTACGCGCTGGACACCACGAAGTTGCGCGCGCTCGGCTGGGCCCCCCGGCACGCGTTCGCCGACGGGCTCGCGGCCACGGTCGACTGGTACAAGGCCAGCCCCTGGTGGTGGCAGCCGATCAAGCACCAGGACCCGGCCTACCAGGCCTATTACCGGGCGCAGTATTCGGCCCGCACGGGAGCCTAGGACTCCCGGCCACGCCGCCCGCACCGCACATGACTCACCGGACCACCGTCGTTGTCACCGGCGCCGCGGGATTCGCAGGCTCCCACCTGCTGGACCTGCTCGAAGAGGAGGGCGTCCGCGTCGTGGCCCTCCGAAAGCCGGGCGTCGGGGCCGGCACCGAGGCCGCGCACCCGGCGGCGGCGTGGCGGGAAATCGACCTGCTCGACGCTGGCGCCATGCGGAGCGCGATCGGCGAGTTCGCGCCCTCCGTCGTGTATCACCTGGCTGGCGCGCCGCACGTCGGGCAGTCCTGGGCGGCGGCCACCGAGACGCTGGCCATCAACGTGCTGGGCACGCACGTGCTGCTCGATGCGCTGCGACTCGAAGGCGTGCGGGCGCGGGTCGTCGTGCCGAGCTCCTCCTACATCTACCGCCCGGCGGACCGGGCGCTGACCGAGGAGGACCCGGTCGAGGCCACCAACCCGTACGCCATCAGCAAGGTGGCGACGGAACTGGCCGTGGCGCGCGCCGCGCGGGTCGACGGCATCGAGGCGGTCGTGGCCAGGTCGTTCAACCACATCGGCCCGCGCCAGGACCCGTCGTTCTTTGCGTCCGGCGTCGCGCGCCAGGTGGCGCTCATTGAGGCGGGGCGGCTGGAGCCGGTTATCCGCGTGGGGAACCTCGAGAGCCGGCGCGATATCACGGACGTGCGCGACACGGTCCGGGCGTACCGGGCGCTGGCCGATCACGGCACCGCCGGCCGCGCGTACAACGTGTGCTCGGGCCGGGCCTTCCGCATGCGAGACCTGCTCGACGCCATCGTCGCCCGCGCGCGCGTCACGGTGAGGGTCGAACCCGATCCCGATCGATTCCGCCCCAACGACACCCCCCTGATCCTCGGCGATCCGTCGCGCATCCGGCATGCGACGGGCTGGGAGCCCCGCGTGCCCATCGAGCGGACGTTGCAGGATCTTGTCGACTACTGGCGGCGCGCCGCCTGAGCGGGTCATGAGGGTCCTGGTCACCGGCGGCACCGGCTATCTCGGGCAGGCGGTTGTCCGCGCCCTCGTCGCGTCGGGGCACGACGTGGTGCTCTACGGAAGAACGGCCAGCGCGTCGGGGCTTCCCGCCGCCGCGATCGACGGCGATGTTCGCGACGCCGCGCGGCTGTCGGACGCCGCGGCGGGCTGCGAGGCGATTCTCCACAGCGCGGCCCTGGTGGCCACGTGGAAGCGGCGCAGCCGCGAGTTCGACGACGTGAACGTGGGCGGACTGCGGGCTGTTTTCGAGGCCGCCGGACGGCGCGGCATCCGGAAGATCCTGCACACCTCCTCGTTCCTCGCGCTTCCGCCAGCCGGCCTGGATCATGCGCCCGCGTGGAACGACTACCAGCGCACGAAGGCGGCCGCCGACACCCTGGCGGAGACGGCCGTACGGCAGGGGATGCCGCTGGTCCGGCTGTACCCGGGCGTCATCTACGGCCCCGGCGCGGCGACCGAGGGCAATCTGGTCGGCCGCATGGTGGCGGACCATCTGGCCGGCAGGCTTCCCGGCGTCATCGGCGGCGATCGCATCTGGTCGTTCTCGTTCGTCGAGGATGTGGCCGCCGCGCACGTGGCGGCGCTGCAGGCCGGCGTGCCGGGTGCCCGCTACCTGCTCGGGGGCGAGGACGCGCCGCAGATGCGCGTGTTCGACATCGTCCGGCAGTTGACCGGGCGCCCGCGGCCGAGGCGCATCCCGGGCTGGCTCGCCTCGCCGGCGGCGTTCGCGGACGAGGTGAGGGCGGCCTGGTTCGGGCGCCCGCCGCTGCTCACGACCGGAACCCTGGAAATCCTGTTGAGGGACTGGCCCCTGGGGCACGCGCGCGCCGCGGAGGAACTCGGCTACCGCGTCACGCCCCTCGAGGATGGCGTGGCGCGCCTGGTGCACGGCATCCTCGCCACGTCTGCGGAAGCCTGACGATGTTCTCCGAGACCGCGCGCCAGATCGTGCACATGTCGATGGGCGTGTTCGCCCTGCTGCTGCGCGCGCTCACGTGGTGGCAGGCGGCCCTCTGCGCCCTGGCGGCGCTGCTGTTCAACGCGGCGGTCCTGCCGCGCGCGGGAGGCCGCGTCATCATCCGGCCCGCCGACGCGTCGCGGGGGTACCCGCTCGGGATCCTCCTCTATCCTCTCAGCGTGCTGCTGCTCGTCCTCGCGTTTCCGGCCCGTCTGGACATCGCGGCCGGCGCGTGGGGCATCCTGGCGTTCGGCGACGGCGCCGCGACGCTGGCGGGCCGGCGGTGGGGGCGCCACCGCCTGGCCTGGAACCCCGACAAGAGCGTCGAAGGCCTGCTCGCGTTCACCGCCGCCGGCGGGGCCGCCGCCGTGTTTCTCGCCTGGTGGACGGCGCCGGCCATCGTCCCTCCGCCGTCGCTCGCGTTCATCATCGCGGCGCCCATCCTCGCGGCCATCGCGGCGGGGCTTGTGGAGACGGTGCCCATCGCCCTCGACGACAACATCTCCGTGCCGGCTTCGGCCGCGGCCGTGCTCTGGCTCTGCAGCCTCGTGACCGCCGCCGCGTGGATGTCGAACCGAGACACGGTCGCGGCCAACCTGCCGGCGGCGCTCGTCGTGAACACGGCGGCGGCCACCGTCGGATGGCTGCTGCATACCGTGCGCGTGTCGGGCATGCTCGGCGGGTGGGCCATCGGCGTCGTGGTCTTCGCCTGCCTCGGTCTCCAGGGCTGGGCGCTCCTGTTCCTGACGTTTCTCGTCGCGGCGGTCACCTCGCGCCTGGGGCTGAGGAGAAAGTCGCTGCTCGGGATAGCCGAGGAGCAGGGCGGGCGGCGCGGCGCGGGCAATGCGATCGCGAACACCGGCCTGGCGGCCGTCGCGGCCGTGGCGGCGGCGGCCACGCCGTTCCCCGACGCCGCGCAGGTGGCGTTCGTGGCGGTCCTGGCGACGGGCGGGGCGGACACCGTCGCGAGCGAAATCGGCAAGGCGTGGGGCGGGAGGACGTACCTGCCGACGACGCTCGCCGCGGTACGGCCGGGCACGCCGGGCGCCGTGTCGTTCGAAGGGTCGGCCGCCGGCATTCTCGGCGCCCTCTCGCTCGCCGGCTGCGGCGCGCTGCTGGGCCTGGTGCCGGCCTGGACGGTCTGGGCCGTCGTCGCCGGCGCCATCGCGGGGTCCGTCGTCGAGAGCGCGCTGTCCGCGACGCTCGAGTCCGCGCGCATCGTGAATAACGACGTGCTGAACTTCGTCAACACCGCGACGGGCGCGATGGTCGCCCTTGCGATCGTGAGGATGCCGTGAGCGACTCGCCGCGCATCCGGGCCCTTGTCGACTTCGCCCGGCCGTTCACCCTGATTGCCCCCGCGCTGGGGTTCGCCTCCGCGGCGGCGACCGCCATCGGCGCCCATCCGCGCGAGCCGTGGAGCTGGGCGCTGGTGGTCCCGCCGATCATCGGCGCCGTGATGGCGGCGGTCCTGAACGTCGCCTCGAACGGCCTGAACCAGATCTACGACTTCGAGATCGACCGCGTGAACAAGCCGAAGCGGCCGCTTCCGAGCGGGCGCCTGTCGATGCGCGAGGCGTGGGTCATCACCGCGGCGAGTTTCGCCGTGGCGTTCGTCCTGGCGTGGTTCGTCGCGCCGGGAGGGCGGCACGAGTGCTTCTGGATGGTGGTGGCGGCGGCCGTGATCACCATGCTGTATTCGGTGCCGCCGTTCCGCACGAAGCGCCTCGGGGTCTGGGCCAACGTCACGATTGCCATTCCTCGCGGCGTGCTGCTGAAGGTGGCCGGCTGGTCGTCGGTGAAGACCGCCGCGGGACTCGAGCCGTGGTTCCTGGGCGCCATCTTCGGGCTGTTCCTGCTCGGCGCCACCACGACCAAGGATTTCGCCGACATGGACGGCGACCGGCGCGGCGGCTGCAGGACGCTGCCGATCCAGTTCGGCGTCACGAAGGCGGCGTGGATGATCTCGCCCTCCTTCGTGCTGCCGTTCCTGCTGATCCCCGCCGGGGCGTGGGCCGGCATCCTGACTGGCAACTTCTGGCTGCTGCAGGCACTGGGCGCCTTCATGACGGCCTACGGCCTGTATGTGTGCTACTTGATGCTGCGCCGGCCCGGCGATCTCGCGGTCGAGGAGAACCACGTGTCGTGGGCCCACATGTACCGCATGATGTTCGTCGCGCAGATCGGCTTCGCCCTCGCCTATCTGCTTTGAAGCCGGTCCTTACGCCTGCCCGAGCAGGGCGCGGACCCTGGCCTCGGTGGGCGGGTGGGTGCTGAACAGCGACAGCATGCCGTGCACGCTGAACGGCTTCATGATCATCATGTGGGCCGTGGCGGGGTTCGCGTCCATGGGGATGCGCTTGGAGGCGAACTCCAGCTTCTTGAGCGCGTCGGCCAGGCCGTAGGGCGAGCCGGCGATTTCCGCGCCCCCCTTGTCGGCGCCGAACTCGCGCGAACGCGAGATGGCCGCCTGAATCAGCATGGCCGCGATGGGGGCGAGAATGACCGTGGCCAGCAGCGCGATCGGGTTCGAGCCGCCCTCGCGGTCGTCGCTGCGCCCGCCGCCGAAGATCGCCGCGAACTGCGCCATCCGCGCCACCATCATGATGGTGGCCGCCATGGTCGCGGCGACCGAACCGATGAGGATGTCGCGGTTCTTCACGTGCGCCAGTTCGTGGGCCATCACGCCCTCGAGTTCACGCTGGTCGAGGAGGCGCAGGACCCCCTCGGTCGCCGCAACGGCCGCGTGCGCCGGGTTGCGCCCGGTCGCGAAGGCGTTGGGCGACTGGTCGGGGATGACGTACACCTTCGGCATCGGGAGCCCGGCGCGCTGCGCCAGCCGCGTGACCGTCTGGTGGAGCGGGTGCTCGGGGCCCACCGGCTTGGCCTTGTACATGGCCAGGACGATCTTGTCGGAGAACCAGTACGACGCGAAGTTCATGACGACGGCGAACACGAACGCGATCATCAGGCCGCCGGAGCCGCCCAGGTAGTCCCCGAGCACCAGCAGCACGCCGCTCATCAGTCCCAGCAACAACGCGGTCTTGAAAGTGTTTCCCATGGCTGATTCCTGAGTGTGCCCCGCCCACCCAGTGTAAACCGCGAGAATCCGGCGCAGCAAGCCGGCGACGAGCGTGGCGCGCCCGAACCCCCAGTCCCCAGTCCCCAGTCCCCAGTCCCTGTATAATGCTCCCATGCCCCGGTTGTGGAAGATCGCGTCGATGACGTTGGTGCTGGCCGCGGTCCTGGCCGTGCCTGCCGCGCAGGCCCAGCCGCCCGTGGCGCGTCCGCAGCCACCGCCGCCGCCGCCGAATGCCAAGGCGCCGGCAACACCGGCCAAGCCTGGCACGACGACCCCTCCGCCCGTGTCGCAGCAGCCCGGCGCCCAACCCCAGATCGCGCCGGCCGCGGCGCCCTCCGCGGCGCAGGCGGCCACTTCTTTCTCCGCGACCGCCGAGGCGCCGCCGGCGGCGTGCCAGGCGGGCGCGCCGGTCCTCGCGGGGGCGCGGTACCTGGCGGCGTACGACGCCGGGATGGGGCAGACTTACTGCCTCTACGGCTCGACGCAGGCGTTCACGGACGTCGTGAACTACTACCGGACGGTGCTGAAAGACCGGGGCGACCTGGTATTCGACGCGCCCGCCACGCACATGTTCGAGGTGGGCCGGTTTAAGGAGTCCGACGTCGCCTTCCCGCCGGGCGTGACGGTGAAGGACTACACCTTCGGCGGGGCGCCCGGCTACATGAATCCGACACCCGGCGGGGCGCCGGCGTTCTTCCCCACCATCATCCAGGTGGTGCCGCCGCCGATCAAACGGTGACACGTTCCGTTTTCGACCTGCTCATCGCGAAAACGGAAGGTGTCACCTAGGCGAGCTTCCGCAGGATGAAGCACTTCAGGTAGTACGTCTCGGGCACGCCGAGGACCACCGGGTGGTCGCGCGACTGCATGCGTTTCTCGACGACCGCCATGCGCGCGCGCGCGTCGATGGACGCCTCGTACACGATCTGGCCGAACGAGGCCTCGTCGACGTGGTACGAGCACGTGCAGGTGACGAGGACGCCGCCGGGTCGCAGCAGCTTCATCGCCCGCAGGTTGATCTCCTTGTAACCGGCGTGGGCCTTCTCGACCGCGTCCCTGCTCTTCGCGAAGGCGGGCGGGTCGAGGACGATCGTGTCGAACCGCTCGCGATCGCGCTCCATGTGCCGCAGCGCGTCGAACACGTTCGCGAGGCGCGGTTCCACGTTGCCGATCCCGTTGCGCGCGGCGTTGCGCCCGATGTGCCCGACTGCGTCCTCCGACACGTCCAGGGCGACGACCGATTCGCACCGGTCGGCGAGCTGGAGGGCGAAGGCGCCGTGATAGCTGAAACAGTCGAGCATCCGGCCGCGGGCGTACGCGCGCGCGGCGGCGCGGTTCTCGCGCTGGTCGAGGAACAGGCCCGTCTTCTGGCCGCGCCACACATCAACCTCGTGATCGATGCGGCCCTCGCGTACGTGCACGAACTCCGGCACCTCGCCGTACAGCAGCGCCACCGTCGCGTCGAGCCCCTCGAGGTGCCTGACGCGCACGTCGTTCCGCGCGAGCACGCCGGCCGGCTTCAACTGCTCGACCAGCAGCCCGACAATCTGCGGCATGAGCGCGTCGACGCCCTGGGACAGGGCCTGGACGACGAGGTACTCCCCGTACTGGTCGACGACGAGCGACGGCAGCAGGTCGCCTTCGCCGTGCACGATCCGGCAGGCGGTGGCGTCGATCGCGAGCGATCGCCGGTACGCGATGGCCTCCGCCAGCCGCGACCGCCACAGGTCGAGTCCCGCCGGCGCCTCGCCGAGGGTCAGCATGCGAAGGGCGATCTGGGATTTGTCGCTGAACAGCGCACAGCCGACCACGCGGCCGCGCGGGTTGCGGACCACGACCGTGTCGCCGCCGGCGGCGAGGACGTCGACCACGTCGGTCCGGTAGATCCACGGGTGGCCGTTGCGGACGCGGTCTTCGCCGCGGCCGCTGATGACGACCCTGGGTTCGTGTGTCGCTGTCACGATGGGCCTGCCTTCCCTGGCGGGGACGCGCGCCGCGCCCCTCCATCATGCGGAATACCGCCCGGGAAATCGAGTAGAATTCCGTGGTGCGCGTCGCCATCGGTTCCGATCACGCCGGCTTCGACCTCAAGGAAACCATCAAGGCGCTGCTCGACCGGCTGAAGATCCCCTACGAGGATGTCGGCGCCGCGTCGACCGCGTCGGCCGACTACCCGGACTTCGCCGAGGCGGTGGCCCGGGCCGTCGTCGGCGGGCGGGCCGATTGCGGCATCCTGGTCTGCGGCACGGGCATCGGCATGGCCATCGCCGCGAACAAGATCCCGGGCATCCGGGCCGCGGTCGCCTGGGACGAGGCCAGCGCCGCGCTGGGCCGCGCGCACAACGACGCGAACATCATGACCATGGGAGGGCGCACCACCCCGTCCGGCCGCGTCGAAGGCATGGTGCGCGCGTTCCTCACCACCAGGTACGAGGGCGGCCGCCACGACGCCCGCCTCGCCAAGATCGCCCGTCTCGAACGCAAGGACACCTGAGTATGGACCACGCCGCTGCCGCCCATCGTCGCCGCCTGCTGGAAACCGACCCGGAGATTGCCGGCGCCATCCGCGACGAGGTCGGCCGGCAGGCCGGAGGGCTCGAACTGATCGCCTCGGAGAACTTCGTCAGCAGCGCGGTGCTCGAGGCCGCCGGGTCCGTCTTCACGAACAAGTACGCGGAAGGCTACCCCGGGCGCCGGTACTACGGCGGCTGCGAGTTCGCCGACGTCGTCGAACGCCTGGCGATCGATCGGGCAACGTCGCTATTCGGCGCGGATCACGCCAACGTGCAGCCGCACTCCGGCGCGCAGGCGAACATGGCCGTGTACTTCACGCTCGTCAAGCCCGGAGACACCGTGCTCGGGATGAACCTCTCGCACGGCGGCCATCTCACGCACGGCCACCCGCTGAACTTCTCGGGCAAGCTCTACACCATCGTGCCCTACGGCGTGCGCCAGGACGACGAGCGGCTCGACTACGACGAACTGGATCGCCTGGCGGACCAGCACAAGCCGAAGATGATCATGGTGGGCGCGAGCGCCTACCCGCGCGTCATCGACTTCGCGCGGATCCGCGCCGCCGCCGACCGGTGCGGCGCCGCGATGGTCACCGACATGGCCCACATCGCCGGCCTGGTGGCGGGCGGCGTTCACCCAAGCCCCGTGCCGCACTCGGACTTCGTCACCACGACGACGCACAAGACGCTGCGCGGGCCGAGGGCGGGCCTCGTCCTGTGCCAGGAGAAATGGGCGAAGGATCTCGACCGGTCGGTGTTCCCCGGCGTGCAGGGCGGCCCGCTCGTGCACATCATCGCCGCCAAGGCGGTCTGCTTCAAGGAGGCCCTCGAGCCGACCTTCGCCGCCTATCAGCGGAAGATCGTCGCGAATGCGGCGGCGCTGGCGGCGTCAATCGCCGCGCAGGGGTTCCGCCTCGTCTCGGGGGGCACCGACAACCATCTCCTGCTGGTCGACGTGTTCTCCAAGGGACTCACGGGGAAGGACGCCACCGCGGCGCTCGGCAAGGCCGGCATCACGGTGAACCAGAACACGATCCCCTTCGACCGGAACCCGCCGCTCAAGGCCAGCGGCATCCGCATCGGGACGCCGGCCCTGACCACGCGCGGCATGGGCGAGGCCGAGATGACGCTCATCGGCGAGCTCATCGCCCGGGTGCTGGCCTCGCCCGAGGACGAGCGCGTGCACGCGATGGTGCGCGCCGAAGTGGAAGCCCTGTGCCGGACGTTCCCGCTGTACGCGGACCTGTTGAACTAGACGCGCGCGTCGAGCGCGTGTTCGCCGACGACGGCCCTCTCACCTGGGCCGTCCCCGGGTTCGAGCCCCGGCCCGGGCAGCGCGACATGGCCGCGGCCGTGGCCCGGGTCTTCGGCCGGGGCGGCATCCTGCTCGCCGAGGCGGGCACCGGCACGGGCAAGACGCTGGCGTACCTGACCCCGGCCATCCTCAGCGGCCGCCGCGTCCTCGTGTCCACGGGCACCAAGAACCTGCAGGAGCAGATCTACTTCAACGACATCCCCCTGCTCCGCGACGCGCTCGGCGTGCCCTTCACGGCCGCCTGCATGAAGGGCCGCGGGAACTACCTGTGCCGGCACCGGTTCGCGGCCATGCGCGACGACATCGAGGCCGGCTCGCCCGCCGACCGCGTCTACCTCGAGATGGTCGACGACTGGGCGGCCTCCACGCCGACGGGCGACCGCGCGGAGCTGGCCGATCTGCCCGAGGATGTGCCGTTCTGGGCGGCGATTGCCGCGACCAACGAGAACTGCATCGGGTCGGACTGCCCGGAGTTCGACGACTGCTTCGTCACGCGCATGCGCCAGCGCGCGGCCGCATCCGACGTGGTCATCGTCAATCACCACCTGCTCTGCGCCGACGCCGCCGTGCGCCAGGGAACGTATGGCGAAGTGATACCCGAATGCGCCTGCGCCGTCATCGACGAGGCTCACCAGCTCGAAGACGTGGCCACGCAGTACTTCGGGTTCTCGGTGAGCAATCACCGTGTGGCCGAGCTCGTGCGCGATTTCGACCGCGTGATGGCGGACGGGCTGGCTGCCGACGATGACGGGGAACTCGGCCGCGCGATGAACCGGGCCGACGATCGGGCGCGGCCCTTCTTCGCCGCCCTCGCGCGCTGCAGGCCCGCCGCGCCGGCGGCAGGCGGGGGGGCATCGGGCGGCGACGACCGTGCCCGGATCACGGCCGCGGACCTCGAGTCCGCCGAGGAGCCCGGCGCCGCGGTCCTCGACGCGCTGGACGCGGTGGAGGCCCTGATCGCACTCGCGAAGCAGCCGCCCGAAGACCTGCGCGCGATCGGGCGGCGGGCGAGCGACATCCGCGACGATTTGCGCTTCCTGCTCGACGCCAACGACCGCGATTACGTCTACTACCTCGAGCAGCGCGGCCGCGGCGTCTTCCTGCGCGCCTCGCCCATCAACGTGTCGTCGCTGGTCCGCAATCTGCTCCTCGATCGCTTCTCGGCCGCCGTGCTGACTTCGGCCACGCTCGCCGTCGAGGGCTCGTTCGCGTACGTCCGCAGCCGGCTCGGCATCGAGCGGTGCGAGGAGCTCCAACTGGCCTCCGAGTTCGATTTCGCCTCGCAGGCGCTGATTTACCTGCCGAAGCGGATGCCGTCGCCGAAGACCGCCGACTTCGCGCCGGCCGCCGGCCGCGAGGTGCTCGACATCCTCCGCCGGACGAAGGGGCGGGCCTTCGTGCTCTTCACGAGCTACGCCGTGCTGCGGACGGTCCAGTCGGCTCTGGAGGGCGCGCTGGAGTATCCGCTGCTTGTCCAGGGCAGCGCCCCGAGGACGGCGCTGCTCGCCCGGTTCCGGGCGACGCCCCACGCCGTGCTGCTGGCGACGTCGAGTTTCTGGCAGGGGGTCGACGTGGTCGGCGACGCGCTCAGTTGCGTCATCATCGACCGGCTGCCCTTCGCCTCGCCCGGCGACCCGGTGGTCGCGGCGCGGGTCGAAGCCATCGCCTCGCGGGGCGGCGACGGCTTCGCCGATCTGCAGGTGCCGCTGGCCATCCTGACGCTCATGCAGGGCCTCGGCCGGCTCATTCGCCACCGGCGGGACCGGGGGGTCCTGGCCATCCTCGATCCGCGCATCCGGACCATGCCGTACGGGCGCCGGTTCCTGGCGTCGCTGCCGCCGGCGCCTGTCAGCACCGACCCGGCCGAAATCGACCGGTTTTTCGCCGCCGATTCCCCCGCCGTTGATTACAGCCGCGGGGATTTGGGTGTAAACTAACCACGATCGGCGGAGTGTCGATCGCGGTCTTTTCATCATTATCCGATCCGTCTCCCCTTCAAGAGGAGTGCCAATGTTTCGCCTTATTTCCGGCCGCAACCTGCTCGTGCTGAGCCTGATGGCCTGCGCGGTCCTTCTGTTCGCATCTCCGGGCAAGGCCCAGACCGGCGCCGTGCAGGGCAAGGTCACCGACGCCGCCGGCAAGCCCCTCGAAAAGGCGGCGGTCGTCATCGAGTTCACCGATGGGATCAACCGCAAGTACGAGGTCAAGACCAACAAGAAGGGCGAGTTCATCCAGATTGGGCTGGCCCCCGGCAACTACAAGGCCACCGCGTCGTTCGAGGGGCTGGGCTCGGAAGCGATCGCGCTCCGCGTCCGCCTCGGCGACCCGATGAAGCTCGAGTTCAGGCTCGGCGCGGGCACCGGCGCCACCAAGGAGGACGCCGCCAAGGCCGCGGCGCTCAAGGCGGTGTTCGAGGAGGGGGTGGGCCTCAGCAAGGACGGCAAGTTCGACGAGGCCATCGCCAAGTTCACCGAGGCGTCCGGCATGGTCCCGGGCTGCTACGACTGCTTCTACAACATCGGGTTCAACCACGCCCAGAAGAAGGACTACGACCAGGCCGAGGCGGCGTTCCTCACGGCCATCGAGATGAAGGCCAACTACGTCGAGGCCTACAACGGGCTCGCGACGGTCTACAACGCGCAGAAGAAGTTCGACAAGGCGGCCGAAGCCAGCACGAAGGCCGCCGAGTTCGCCAGCGCGGCCGGCCCCGGCGGGTCGGGCGGCAGCGGCGGCGTGGACGCCGAGTACAACCAGGGCGTCATCGCCTGGAACGCCGGCCAGATCGCCGTGGCGGCCGAGCACTTCCAGAAGGTCATCTTCATGAAGCCTGACCATGCCGACGCCCACTACCAGATGGGCATGGCGTTCGTGAACCAGGGCAAGATGGCCGAGGCGGTGCCGATGTTCGAGAAGTACCTGGAACTCGCCCCCACGGGCCAATTCGCGGCGACGGCCAAGGGCGTGCTGTCGAGCATCAAGAAGTAGAGCCGGCATGGAGATCCCGTCGCGGCGCGACGAGATCGCGGCGAGTCTCTCAGCGGTACGACAACGGCTGGCCCGCGCGATTGAGCGGGCCGGCCGTTTTCCTTCTTCCGTCAGGCTCGTGGCCGTCTCGAAGACCCGTCCGGCCGGCGACGTGCGTGCCGCCTTCGACGCCGGCCAGGCCGACTTCGGGGAGAACCGGGTCCAGGAGGCGCTGGAGAAGATCGCCGCGACAGCCGATATTCCGATCACCTGGCACCTGGTGGGCCACCTCCAGTCCAACAAGGCCAGGAAGGCAGCCGAGTCGTGTGCCTGGCTCCACTCGATTGACAGCGTCGACCTGCTGAGACGGGTGGACGCAGCCGCGGGCGAGGCGGGGCGCAGTCCGGCGTTGCTGGTCCAGGTCGACCTGGCCGGCGAGGCCACCAAGCACGGCGCGCCGGCCGACGCCTGGGTGTCGCTGTTCGAAGCGGCGGCGGCGTGCCGGGCGGCGCAGGTCGCCGGGCTCATGCTGCTGCCGCCCTTCACGCCGGACCCGGAGGATGCCAGGCCGTATTTCAGGCGGCTCCGCGCGCTGCGCGATGATCTCGCCGGGCGCGGTGTTCCCCCGGAGATGCTCCGGGAGTTGTCGATGGGCATGAGCCACGATTTCGAGGTCGCCGTCGAAGAGGGGGCCACCATCGTCCGGGTGGGCACGGCCATCTTCGGCGAACGCTGAGGGCCGCGCGGCCGGCCGCCGCGGGATGCAGGAGCCAGACATGAACGTCACGCCACTCGATCTCCGTCAGCAGCAGTTCCGCAGCTCGATGCGGGGGTTCGACAAAGACGAGGTCACCGCGTTCCTGGCCGAAGCGGCCGACGACTACGCCGAGGCCATCCGCGAGGCCGAGCGTCTGCGCCAGGAAGTCTCCCGGCTCGAGGGGCTCGTCAACGAGCACCGCGAGCACGAGCGCAACCTGCGCAACACGCTCATGACCGCCCAGCGCCTGGCCGACGAGATCAGCGACAACGCGCACAAGCAGGCGTCGACGATCATCAAGGACGCCGAGTCGCGCGCGAGCCTCATTCTCGAGAAGGCCCAGGCGCGGTACGAGGACGTCCAGCGCGAGATTGACGGCCTCCGCCTCAAGCGCCGCGAGGTCGAGAGCTCGGTCGAGTCGGTGATTGCCTCCCTCAAGAACACTCTCGAGTTCGTGCGCGAGCAGGACGCGCGCGACCGCGACGAGAAGATCCTGCTGCACCGCCCCCGCATCACCGACTCGCGCGAGGTGATGCCCGGCTGGAGCCAGGACCGCAAAGACGACGGCCCGGTGGTGATCGAGCGCCGCGGCTAGCGCCGGCTCCGCCATGCCGGCCCGCACCGTCATCCGCAACGCCAGCGTGGTGTTCACCTGCGCCGGAGGCGTGCCGAAGTGCGGCCCGGCGCAGGCTGACGCGCGCCCAGTCCGCGACGCCTCGATCGTCGCGACCGACGGCATCATCGAGTTCATCGGCCCCGCCGAAGAGGCCGATTGCCTCTGCCCGCCCGACTCCGGCGCGACCGTCGTCGACGCCTCCGGCTGCACGGTGGTGCCCGGCTTCGTGGATCCGCACACACACGTCGTCTTCACGGGGGATCGCCGCGGGGAACTTCGCCGCCGGCTCGCCGGCGCGACGTATGCCGAGATCGCCGCCGAAGGGGGCGGCATCCTCTCCACCGTCCGCGCGACGCGCGACGCGAGCGAGGACGAACTGGTGTCGGCCACCCGGGCGCGCCTCGACCAGATGCTGCGCTGCGGGACGACGACGTGCGAGGCGAAGAGCGGGTACGGCCTTCAGGCCGATGCCGAGCTGAAGATGCTCCGCGCCATCCGCCGGCTGAACGCCGAGCACGAGATTGATGTGGTCCCGACGTTCATGGGAGCGCACGAGATCCCGGTCGAGCACCGCGCGAACCGCCGCTTCTACATAGACCAACTCGTGCGCCAGATGATCCCGGCCGCGGCGCGCGACGGCCTTGCCGAGTGGTGTGACGTCTTCTGCGAGACAGGCGTCTTCACGCCCGACGAATCGGAGGAGATTCTCGAGGCCGGAAAGCGCCACGGCTTGAAGCCCCGCATCCATGCCGACGAACTGGCCGAAAGCGGGGGCTCTCTCGTGGCCGCCAAGGTGGGTGCCAGGTCGGCCGACCATCTGCTCTACGTGGCGCCGCGCGGCATCCACGCGATGAAAGAGGCCGGCGTCGTCGCCACGCTGCTTCCCATCGCCGCGTTCTACCTGAAACTGGGCCGCTTCGCGCCGGCGCGCGAACTCATCGAGGGCGGCGTGCCCGTCGCGCTCGCCACCGACCTGAATCCGGGAGGCGGGTATTCCCCGTCGATGCCCTTCGCCATGGCGTTGGCCTGCTTCGGCATGCGGATGACGCTGGAGGAGTCGCTGGTGGCGTCGACCATCAATGCCGCCTACGCCGTCGACCGTCACGACCGCGTCGGCAGCCTCGAGGCAGGCAAGCAACTCGACGCCGTCCTCATCGACGGCGAAGCGGTGGACCTGCTGAAGGTGGGAGTGCCGGCGATCAGGGCGGTCGTCAAGCGGGGGCGGGTCTGCTGGGGCGGTCGGTAGACAGTAGAAGCAAGAAGCAAGAATCCAGAAACAAGAAGAAAGACACGCTATCTGCCTCGCCTTCTGGCTTCTGGCTTCTTGATTCTGTCTTCTTACTACTTGCTTCTGGCTTCTTGCTTCTTCTTCTCAGAACGGCGTCGTGGGCAGCGGCGGGGGCACGGACGTGAGCTTGCCCCAGCCGGCAGCCTGTGCCGCCTTCATGTCCTCGACGAGCCGGTCGGGCAGCTTCGCGTTCAGCTTCGGACGCCCGGCGGCATTGCCGATCACCCAGCTCACCGCGGCCACGTTCCTCGTGATGAGTTCCATCAGCGGGTAGTCGATCTTGTCGGGGCTGTCCGACACGCGGTGGTAGTCGGTGTGGATGCCCGTCGTGTAGAACGCCACCGGGATGCCCATCTTCGCGAAGTTGTAGTGGTCGCTGCGGTAGAAGATCCGCTGGCCGTTCGGCTGGGGCCCGAGGTTGTCGTGCGTCGCATCGGGCGCCGTCGTGTCGTAGAAGTCGTTGATCTTCAGCTTGCCGACCTCGGCGGCCACGCGAGAGACAATCGCCCCCATGTCGTCGCTGCTGACGCGCGGCCCGACGACGAGCACCTCGCCCGGGTCGACCAGCTTGTAGGTCGGCGGGTCGGTGTAGCCAGGCGTCTTGCTGCGGCCGATCATGTCCATGTTCAGGTTCGCGACCACCTTCGTGATGTCCACCGGCGGGAACTGCGCGAAGTACTGGGATCCCCAGAGCCCCTTCTCCTCGCCGGTCACCCACAGGAAGATCACCGACCGCTTCGGACGGATGCCGCGCGCCGCGCCCTGCGCGTAGGCGCGCGCAATCGCCATCAGCGCCGCCGATCCCGACCCGTCGTCGTCCGCGCCGTTGTTGATGGTGTCGCCCGCGGCGGCGGCCGCCGCGAAGCCGACATGATCGAGGTGCGCGGAAATGACGATGAACTCGTTCTTCAGGACCGGGTCGCGGCCCTCGACCATGCCGATGACGTTCTGCGTCGAGCCCGGGAGCTTCGCGACCGCGGTCTGGATGGCGATCTTCTTCTCCGCATTGAGCGCGAAGGAGTCGAGCTTCGCGCCGGAGGCGGCGCCTTCGAACACCTGCGCGCCGCTCAGCCGCTCGCCCTGGAAGAGCGCGTTGGTGAGCGCCACGCCCGCCGTGATGGCGGGCACGGCTGCCGGCCGCCCGGTCTGGAACCTCACGACCTGGAACGAAGGCCCGTTCGGCCCGGTGGCGCGGCCCGTGGCCGGCGCCGCCATGGCGCTCAGTTGCTGGAAGTTCGGGACCATGATGATGCCGAGGGCGCCGTGCTTCGCGGCGTAGCCCTGGGGCGTCACGAAATCGGTGTGCTCGACGCCGAGGGGATTCGGAGCCGCGGCGCCGCGGCCGCCGCCGCGCCCGGCCGCCTGCATCGCGGCAAGTTCGGCAGGCACGCCGGCGACGACGAGGATCTTCCCCTTCACGTCGAGGCCTCTGTAGGGGTCGGTGCTGGTCTTGTTGATGACGTAGCCGTTGCCCACGAACACGAGCTGGGCGCCGGCGATCTCAATCGGGTCGGCGGAAGCGCCGCCTCCGCGGCCGCCCCCGAACCCGCCGAAGGCCCCGCCGCCGAGGGCCCACTCGGATCCGTGCTCGAAGCTGCGCGGACCGGCGGGCGCCGCGGCGCCGCCGAACCCGCCCCGGCCCGCCACGACGGGCGCGCTGAGCGTGAGCTTCATGCCGGCAGGGTTCAGCTGGCTGCTGACCAGTTCGAGCGGCATGAAGTAGGCCTGGAGCGGCCCTCTCGTGCCGGTCGTGCTGCCGAGCGGCTTCACGCCCCACTGGCGGAGGTGGCTGGCGATGTAGAGCGACGCCGTATCGTACCCGCGCGACGGCGTGTTGCGCCCTTCGAGCTGGTCCGACGCGAGGAAGTGCAGGTAGGTGCTGAGCTCGTCGGCCGTGATGCTTCCGGCGTTACCATAGGCGCCGCCGGACTGCTGCGGGGCCGCGTTGACGAGGGTAAGCGTGAACAACAGCGCGATCGGGAACGCGGCGGCTCCGGTCACTCGGCGCATGGAAAACCTCGACTGAGTTGGTAGTGGATGGTCACGGACTCAGAAGCATACCACCGGTCGCGGCCGCTCCGGCGTTCGGGGCTGGTCTACTTGAGCGGGGCGCGGCCGCCGGGGACGAACCAGCCGTGGGCGTTGGTCGTGAAGGTCCACGGGTAGAAGAACCGCGGCAGGATCTCGACCTGGACTGTGTAGGTCACGTCGATGTAGAGGCTGGCGGGCCGTTCTTCCTGGCGAATGCGGATGTCCTTCTCGCTGACGGGCAGGTCGAACCGTGCGGCCGCTGTCAGGACCGCGTCGCGGACGGACCCGGCGTCCTTGTCGGGACCGAACTGGGCGATCTTGGTGACCTCGTCGGAAAACTGGAACTGCTGCCAGGCAGCCAGGCCGGCGTGCCAGGAAGCCCAGGCGATGGCCGCGATGACGAGGATGCGGATCAGGCGTCCCATGGTCAGCGAATCTGATGCAAAAGACGAGCCCAGCGTGTCTGCGTGAACAGGTTCAGCCCGCCCTCGCTGCTGTCGAACGACCAGTAGATCATCAGGGCTTTCCCCTTGATGTGCTCTTTCGGCAGGAACCCCCAGTACCTTGAGTCCTGCGAATTGTCCCGGTTGTCGCCCATGACGAACACCGAGCCGGATGGCACCAGCACCGGGCCGTACCGCTCCCGCACGTCGTCGGACGTGATTTCGTGGGCGCCAGCGCGCTCCGGTCGGGGCAGGTAGTGGGTGTACGGCTCGTCGAGAGCCCTGCCGTCGACGAGAATCCGGCGGTCCCGGAGTTCGAGCGTCTCGCCGGGCAGCCCGATGACCCGCTTGATGAAGTCCCGCTCCGGGTCTTCGGGGTACTTGAACACGACGATGTCGCCGCGGCGGATGGCGCCCATCGGCAGGATTGACCGTTCCGCGCTCGAAAGTGTCGGCGCGAACACGAACTTGTTGACCAGCAGGTGGTCGCCGATGAGGAGGTTCGGCTCCATCGACCCGGTGGGGATCTTGAACGCCTGGACCACGAAGGTGCGCATGAACAGCGCGAGGATGACCGCGATGACAATCGTCTCGAAGTACTCGCGGACTACGGACTTCCTGAACGGCACGTCTACTCCTCCGTTCCGATCTTGAGGACGGCGAGGAAGGCGTCCTGGGGGATCTCGACCTTGCCGACGCGCTTCATCCGCTTCTTGCCTTCCTTCTGCTTCTCGAGCAGCTTGCGCTTCCGGGTAATGTCGCCGCCGTAGCACTTGGCGAGCACGTTCTTGCGCAGGGCCTTCACCGACTCGCGGGCGATGATGCGGCTGCCGATGCTGGCCTGGATGGCCACCTCGAACATCTGCCGCGGAATCAGCTCGCGCATTTTCGACGCCAGCGCGCGGCCGCGCGTGTAGGCCGAGTCGCGGTGCACGACGACCGACAGCGCGTCGATGGGATCGCCGTTGACGAGAATCTCGAGCTTCTGCAGCGGCGACTCCCAGTACCCGCTGATGTGGTAGTCGAGCGACGCGTACCCCCGGGAAATCGTCTTGAGGCGATCGTAGAAATCCAGCACGACTTCCGCGAACGGCAGATCGTAGGTGATGAGCACGCGGTTGCTCGCGAGGTACTCGAGCGACTTCTGGATGCCGCGCTTGTCCTGGCAGAGCTGCAGGATGCCGCCGACGTGCTCGGCAGGCGTGAGGATCATCGCCTTGATGACGGGCTCTTCGAACCGCGCGATGCGGCCGGTTTCGGGCAGCTTCGCCGGGCTGTCGATCTCGTGCACCTCGCCGTCGGTCGTCGTCACCCGGTACAGCACGCCAGGCGCCGTCGTGACCAGGTCCTGGTCGAATTCCCGCTCGAGGCGCTCCTGCACGATGTCCATGTGCAGCAGGCCGAGGAACCCGCACCGGAAGCCGAATCCCAGCGCGGTCGAGGACTCGGGTTCGTAGAAGAACGAGGCGTCGTTCAGGCGCAGCTTCTCGAGCGCGTCGCGCAGCGCCGGGTACTCGTGGCCCTCCACCGGGTAGAGGCCGGCGAAGACCATCGGCTTGAGCTCGCGGAACCCGGGGAACGGCTCGACGGCGGGCCGGGCGGCCTCGGTGACGGTATCGCCCAGCTTCGCGTCGCTCACCTTCTTGATGGTGGCCGTGAAGAACCCGACTTCGCCGACGCCGAGCTCGTTCACCTGGATCGGCTTGGGCGTGAACACGCCGACCTGCTCGACGTCGTACTCCTGCCCCAGCGCCATCAGCCGGATCTTCATCCGCGGGCGGAGCACGCCGTCAATCACGCGGACGACGATGACGACGCCGCGGTAGGCGTCGTACCAGGAGTCGAAGATGAGGGCCTTCAGCGGCGCCTGCGCGTCGCCGGCGGGGGGCGGCAGCCGGGCGATGACGGCTTCGAGCACGTCCTGGACGCCGGTGCCGGCCTTGGCGCTGGTCAGGATGGCGTGCGAGGGATCGAGGCCGATGATGTCGGCCAGCTGCCGGCGCGATTCTTCGGGCTGGGCGCTCGGCAGGTCGATCTTGTTGATGACCGGGATGATCTCGAGGCTGTAATCGACGGCGAGGTAGGCGTTCGCCAGCGTCTGCGCCTCCACGCCCTGCGACGCGTCGACCAGCAGCACGGCGCCCTCGCACGCCGCAAGCGACCGCGTCACCTCGTACGAGAAATCGACGTGCCCGGGCGTGTCGATCAGGTTGAGGACGTAGGTCCGGCCGTCGAGCGCCTCGTAGGCGAGCCGGACGGGATGCGCCTTGATCGTGATGCCGCGCTCGCGCTCGAGGTCCATCGAGTCGAGGACCTGCGCCTCGGTCATCTCGCGCGGCTGGAGCGCGCCGGTCAGCTCCAGGAAGCGGTCCGCCAGCGTGGACTTGCCGTGATCGATGTGGGCGATGATCGCGAAGTTGCGGACGTACTGCTGGTCCATCCTGGGCTACTTGCGGCCGCCGCGCGGCTGGTAGACGAGGCCGACGACGGCCCCGTAGATCGCCATCTCCACGATCACGTCGACGATCCACGCCGCGGCGAGCGCCCCCGACACCGGCAGGACCACGTAGTTCCACGCCACCGAGAACGCGGCCAGCAGCAGGCCCACGACGACCCCGTACCGGAGGCCCTCGACCACACCCGCGCTGCCCTCGTACCCCTTCGCGTAGGCATAGGCGAACACGAAGAAGCCGGCGAGCGCCGAGGCGAGCCCGAAGGCCACGTTCATCTCGGCCTGGGGCCTGAAGACGCGGGCGTGCTGCGCGTAGAGGTCCGCCAGCAGCACGTTGTTCACCAGCGGGCTCAGGCCCAGGTACACGACCCAGGCCACGATCGCCGCGGCTGCGACTCGGCCGAAGTTCACTGGAATTGCCTACTTGCCGCGCGCCACCTGCGCGTTCAGCACGCCCTGGCCGCCGCCGAACTGCTGGATGACCGACAGCAGACCCGTATAGAGGAACCCGACCTGGAACAGCACCAGGAACGGCAGCGTGCCGTAGATGCCGTTGGCCAGGGCGTAGAAGACCGTCATCGTGAAGTAGAGCCCGAGGGCGATTTCGATAAGCGGCTGTACGGCCACTGCCTGCTGGTACTTCTTCCCCGCCCACTGGTCCGAGCCGCGCTCGATGCCGTACTTCGGCGTGCGGGCGAAGGCCGTCTCGTGGCGGGCAAGCGCCTCGATGACCGCCCGCGTGTTGTTGACGGCCAGGCCGATCCCGAGCGCCATGAGGAACGGGATGTAGCGCAGGCGCGATTTCCAGGCCGGGTGGATCTCGCGCTGCGACACGATGTAGAAGTTGGCCACCGAGAAGGTCGCCGCGAAGAACAGCGGGACGTCGATGAGCAGCATCTCGTACCAGCCCATGTTGTAGCGGATGACCATCGACGGGAACATGAGGATGGACAGCAGCGACATGAGCAGGTAGTTGAAGTTCGCCGTCAGGTGGAAGAACGCCTCGGCCTTCACGCCGAACGGCTGGTCCGACTGCAGGATTTTCGGGAGCAGCTTGAGGCAGACCTGGATGGACCCTTTGGCCCAGCGGTGCTGCTGCGACTTGAACGCGTTCATCTCGACCGGGACTTCCGCCGGCGCCACCAGGTCGGGCAGGAACAGGAACTTCCAGCCCCGAAGCTGCGCGCGGTAGCTGAGATCCAGGTCCTCGGTCAGCGTGTCGTGCTGCCAGCCGCCCGCGTCCGGAATCACCTCGCGGCGCCAGACGCCGGCCGTGCCGTTGAAGTTGAAGAAGTGCCCGGCGCGGTTCCGGCCGCCGTGCTCGAGCACGAAGTGGCCGTCGAGCAGGATGGCCTGCGCCTTGGTGAGCAGCGAGTAGTCGGCGTTGACGTGGCCCCAGCGCGCCTGGACCAGCCCCACGGTCGGGTCCTGGAAGTACGGAATCGTCTTCTGGAGAAAGTCGGAGGTCGGGATGAAGTCGGCGTCGAAGATCGCCACGAACCGGCCGCGGGCTGTCCTGAGTCCGGCGTCGAGGGCCCCGGCCTTGTAACCGGCCCGATTGGTGCGGTGGAGGAATTTGACGTCGAACCCCTGTTCCACGAGCCGGTCCACCGACGCCCTCGCCACCTCGGTGGTCTCGTCCGACGAGTCGTCGAGCACCTGGATCTCGAGGAGTTCCTTGGGATAGTCGAGGCGCGCCGTCGCCTGGAGCAGGCGGTCCACGACGTACATCTCGTTGTAGAGCGGCAGCTGGACCGTGACTTCCGGCAGCGGCCCGTCCCACGCCGGCGGCGGACCCGGCACCCGGTCCTTGTTCTTCATGTACGAGTACACCAGGTAGTACCGGTGCCACCCGTACATGGCCAGGATGACCAGGACGAAGAAGTACGACCCGAGGATGAGGGTCTCAAGCAAGGTCATATGCGCACTGCCCGCAAAATGTTGTGCCTGATGGCACAATCGTTCATTATAGCGGTCTGGCGGCAGTCTATCAAACGGGCGGAGCGCACTGATGAATCCCGACGAACTCCAGGACCTGCTCGGACGCCTGCAGCGGGGAGACGTGCCGGTCGAGGCCGTCCACGCCGATCTGCTGGGCCGGCTTCGGGCCCAGCCGTTCGAAGACCTGGGCTTCGCCCGGATCGACCACGACCGGGCCGCCCGGAAGGGCTTCCCGGAGGTCATCTTCGGCCAGGGCAAGACGCCGGCCCAGGTGGCCGCCATCGCCGGGCGGATCGTGGACCATGGCCACACGCTGCTGGTCACGAGGACCACGCCGGACGCGTTCGCGGCGGTCCGCACCGTCGTCCCCGATGCCGTATTCCACGAGCAGGCGCGCATCATCGAACGCCGCGCGGGGGAGCTTCCCCGCGGGACGGGCACCATCCTGGTCGCGGTGGCCGGCACCTCCGACCTGGCGGTGGCCGAAGAGGCGGCCATTACGGCGGAGGTGATGAACAACCCGGTGGACCGCCTCTTCGACGTGGGCGTGGCGGGGCTGCACCGGCTCCTCAGCGCCCGCGACCGCCTGGAGGCCGCCCGGGTGGTGATCGTGGTGGCGGGCATGGAGGGGGCACTGCCGAGCGTGGTCGGCGGCCTGGTGCGGGCGCCGGTCGTGGCCGTGCCGACCAGCGTCGGGTACGGCGCGAGCTTCGGCGGGGTGGCCGCGCTGCTGGGCATGCTCAACTCGTGCGCGCCCGGGGTGGCCGTCGTGAACATCGACAACGGCTTCGGCGCCGCCTGCATCGCCAGCCAAATCAACCATTTGTAGCGTTTTCGTCTTGACACACGGCGCGGCTGGAAGCATATTGGAAGGTTGCAGCCCACGGTGCGTGCGACCGCATCGCGGGGGCGCGCAACCTCTCCACCGCCGATCCCGACAGATATGCACGCAGCCGTCCTTCAGGCGCTCGAGTTCACCGACATCGTCGATGTGCTGCACGGGTGCGCCATCACGCCGCTCGGCGCCGAGCGCCTGGCGGGCCTGAAGCCGCTCGCCGACCCCCGAAAAGTCGCCCAGCTGCTCGCGGCCACCTCCGAGGGCGCGCGGTTCAACGAACTGGTCGGGGGGTTCGCGCTCGTGGCGCCGGCCGATCTCTCCGCCATTCTCGCCGGCCTGGCCGTGGAAGGCCGGGCCCTGGAGCCGATGCGGCTGCTCGGCCTGGCCGAGTATCTCGAGTCGGTCGATGCGACCCGGGCCGCCATCCGCAGGACCGAGCACGCGTTCCCGACACTGAAGGCCCTTGCCGAGATCGGGGCGTCGTTCCGCGGGGAGATCGCGGAGACGCGGCACAAGATCGAACCCTCGGGCGAGGTCGCTGACGGCGCCAGTCCCGAGCTGAAGGGAGTGCGCGAGCGCCTCCGGCGCCAGCGGACGCGGCTGAGGGGCACGCTGGAGTCGTTCCTCCGCAATCGCGACACGGCCAAGTACCTGCAGGACCAGGTCGTAACCGACCGCAACGGCCGGTTCGTGCTCGTCGTGCGGGCCGAGCACCGGTCGGCGATCCCGGGCATCGTCCACGGCAGCTCGTCGAGCGGCGCCAGCCTGTACCTGGAGCCCCTGAGCACGGTCGAGATCAACAACGACATCGTGGCGCTGGAGCAGCAGGAAGCGGAGGAAGTCCGGCGGATCCTGCTCGGCCTGACCGACCAGTACCGGCGCAGGGCGCTGGACCTGCAGCGCACGATTGAGACGGCCACCGAGCTGGACGTCATCCAGGCCAAGGCGAGGCTGTCGGCGATGGTCGGCGGCGTCGAGCCGGCGCTGTCGGGCGACGGCGCGTTCGAACTGCTCGCCGCCCGGCATCCCTTGCTCATCCCGGCAATCGCGCAGCGCCTCGCCGCGGCGCGCGCGGAGGCGGCGAACGCGCCCGACGACGGCCCCGTTCCGGTCGACGTGAAGCTTGTCGCGGGCACGACGGTGCTCGTCGTCACCGGGCCCAACACGGGCGGGAAGACGGTCGCGCTGAAGACCGCCGGCCTGCTGGCGCTCATGGCACAGGCCGGGCTGCACGTGCCGGCGGAGCACGGGTCGAGGGTTCCGGTGTTCCGGTCGGTGTTCGCCGACATCGGCGACGAGCAGTCGATTGCCGCGAACCTCAGCACGTTCTCGTGGCACATGGCGAACATCGTCCAGATGGACCGGTCGCTGGCGCTGCCGGCCCTGGTGCTGCTCGACGAAGCCGGGGCGGGAACCGATCCGGTGGAGGGCGGCGCGCTCGGACTCGCCATCGTGGATCACCTCCGGAAGCGGGGCGCCCACGTGGTCGCCACGACGCACTACGAGCCGCTGAAGTCGTATGCCTCGACGACGGCCGGCGTCGCCTGCGCGGCGTTCGGATTCGACCCCGAGACGTTCGCACCGACCTACCGGCTGACCTACGGCACACCGGGGCGCAGCCTGGCGCTGGAGATCGCGGGGCGGCTGGGCCTCGGCCCGGCGATCCTCGACGAGGCGCGCCGGAACATCTCGGCGCGGGAGGCACAGCTCTCCGAGCACCTGGCGAAGATCGACGCCGATTTGCGCAGCCTCGACCACGAGCGGCGCCTCGTCACCCGCGAGCGGGAGGCGCTTGGCGAGTCGGAAACCCGCATGAAGGCCCGCGAGCAGGCCCTGCGCGAGAAGGAAGACCGTCTGCGCCAGCGGGCCGACGAGGACATCGCCTCGCGGGTGCGCGCCGCGAGGGACGACATCGACAAGGTGGTGGACGACCTGCGGCGCGAAGTCGAACGGCTGACCGCCGAGGCGAGCCGGAGGGCGCTGCACGGAAGGCCCGTCTCGACCGGCGAGGCCGGCGCGGCCCGCGCCCAGGCAAAGGCGGCCCTCGAGCAGGTGGCCGGCCGGGTGCGCGACGGCGCCGAGCAGGCGCAGGCCCCCGCGGCCGGCGACACCGCCGCGGCGCGCGTCGGCGACCTGGTGCTCCTGAGGGGCCTCGGCGTCGAGGGCCGGGTGCTGGCCGTGCAGGCGGGGGAAGCCGACGTGGACGTCCGCGGCAAGCGGCTGCGCGCCAGGGTGGCGGAGCTGCAGGTGGTAGGCCTGGCGGCCCCGGCTGCGCCGGCGAAGGTGAACGTCAATGTCATGGTGAGCGCGCGCGACGGAGCCGCGACCGAGATCAACGTGATCGGCTGCTCGGTGGAGGAGGCGCTCAGCCGGATCGAGCGGTTCCTCGACGACCTGCTCCTGACCGACGAGCGGCAGGTCAGGATCATCCACGGATTCGGGACCGGCCAGCTCCGCCGCTCGATTGGCGAGTACCTGGATCGGCATCCCCTGGTGGCCACCCACCTGCCCGCCCCGCAGGAGCGCGGAGGCGGCGGCGTCACGGTGGCGGAGTTGAAGGACTAGTGGCCCTGTTCCCGGCAGCCTTCGTCGAGGACCTGCGCGCCCGCGCGGACATCGTGCAGGTGGTCCAGGAGTACGTGTCGCTCAAGAAGGCCGGATCGAGCTACAAGGGCCTCTGCCCGTTCCACGGCGAGAAGACCCCGTCGTTCCACGTGAACCGCGAGA